>NZ_JAKJSN010000015.1:0-134110 GCF_050337005.1 Photobacterium japonica
TTACTCACCCGTCCGCCGCTCGTCAGCAAAGAAAGCAAGCTTTCTTCCTGTTACCGCTCGACTTGCATGTGTTAGGCCTGCCGCCAGCGTTCAATCTGAGCCATGATCAAACTCTTCAATTAAAAGTGTTTGCTGCTATAAATAGCGGCTCAATGAAAAACTGTGTTGTTCATTACCGAAGTAACGAACGAATTGACTGTGCCAAATCATAAGTAAACTTATCATTTGTATTGGTCACTCAGTATCATTGATAATTCTTTTGTTGACTATCATTTCACGAGTGCCCACACAGATTGCATGGTCAAATTGTTAAAGAACAATACTGACTTACGTTGCCGGCTAGCGCCGCTGTCCGTGTCAGTGAGGTCGCATTATAGAGATATTGATCACATTGGCAATAGTGAAAATGCCATTTTTTCACAAAAAAAGCGCGATAGACCAAATATAAACCAACGAAAACAAAACCCGCTCAAAAAACAGACACGAGTTGTCTCTTTTATCTGTTCTCGACGCCATCAATTCCCTAATGTGCAATCAAGGATTCTCATTTATACCGATTAAGCCGCAACGTTAATTCACCAAACTTGAATCCACTAAATCAGGACGTAAACACAATGCCGAGGTACTTACTTGCGTACTGCTGCGCACACGAAGTTCAGGGGTGAAACACCGTTCACCTTGCGTCTCTGCATGGCACATTTGATCCATCAGCAATTCAACAGCTGAACGCGCCATGTCGCTAATAGGAAAATGCACAGCGGTGACGGCCGGATAAAGACTGGCACACAGATCAATGCTGTCAAAACTGGTGATCGCGATCTGATCTGGTATCGCCACCTCCTGCTCATGGAAGAATTGTACTGCTCCCATCGTCATCTCTTCGCTGCACGAAAATAACGCGGTCATCTCTCGGTTGAACTGATAAAGCTGTTGCGCCGCCACATAGCCACTCTGGCGTTTATAATCCCCCTCGACAGTCAGCAGCGGATCCCGTTCTATCCCTGCCGCCGCTAGGGCCTCTATATAGCCTTGATAACGCAGCACGCTGCTGACCCGGTTCTGAGGTCCTGTAATACAACCTATGTTTGTATGCCCTTGCGCAATCAAATGATTGACGGCTATCTTCCCCGCCAGTTGATGATCAAAGGTCACGCAGCGGGTTTCAAGCCCCGGCACACAACGGTCCAATAACACAAAAGGCGTCGGTTCGGCCGCGAGCGCCCTTAATTCGTCATCACTTAAATGACGGCTATTGAGCACGTACCCCTCACACCGCAGCTCATGAAAACGTCGAATCGCTTCCCTTTCTCCTTCAACACAGTGATGCCCCTGAGCGGTGATCAAAAACTTATTATGATGATCCAACTCCGATTGCACCTTATCCATTAACTCACCAAAAAAGCCGCCCGTATAATAGGTCACCAACAGTCCGGTCATGTTGGTCGAAGCGGTCGCCAATGAACGCGCAATGGCACTGGGGCGGTAGTTCAGTGATGCCATAGCTTGTTCCACCTTACGCCGCGTATCTGAACGAAATGTGCCTTCACCATTAATGATCCTTGATACTGTAGAACGATGGACACCTGCCAAGGCTGCAACATCCTTAATACTCGCCATATTTCTCTCTTCCTTTCGTTCTATACTTCTGGCACTCAACGCCACGGCTGTTTTTTCTCACGGGATTAAGCATAACGGGAGAGTGCAGAATAGTCCGCAATCCGTATCCCGAATTCGTTAAGCTGCGCCATTAAGCGCGTATCCGTTAAAATAGCCCGTTCTTGCGCCCGCTCATGGCTATAGCCACTCATCGCCACTAACCCATCATCCACATAGGCGGGATGACACATCACTTCTAACACATCGACTTCCCCCTGATACTGACGAGCTAATGCGATTACGCCTTCCACACTGAGTTCTCGCCCATAAAAGCGGTCAGTAAAATGGTAACGACACGATGACAACGCCCCACCGACGACGCCTGTACCGCGCAAGGGCACCTGATAATGGCGCGCGATGGCCTGAATGACAGGTAATATCTGCGGGTGAGTATGTGCGTGATGATGACTATCAATATGACTCAATGGCAGACCATGTGCGAGAAATGTCGCTATCTGTGCCATGGCTTCATCGGCAACCTGCCGCTGACAGATATCGGTTTTCTTCATCAATACACTTTTATCGACAAACAGCCCGTTGTCATCAATGAGCGTCGTCGCCCCGTGACTCATCGGGACACCAGCCGTAAAACGCAAATGCACGCCGACCTTCAATTGCGGCGTGGCCGATGCCAGCGCAATGGCGTGTGACTCTGCCGCCATCCCGACCATGAAGGTCGTCGAACGCACCACCCCGGCATCGCATGCATTGATAATTCCACGGTTTATCCCTTCGGTTAATCCAAAATCATCCGCATTAAAAATAATCTGCATGATAGGCCTCCTCTATATAAGAAGCGGGGATCCGACTACCGCCAGATCACCGCATTGCACGATATCAGGGAGAAAGACTACTGACGAAACTGCGGCAGGTAGTCGTGATTGGTTTTCAGGATTTCATCCAGAATCAACTTCGCTCTGGTAATATCGGGCACTAACGGGTTATTAGCGAGCGCCATCAAGCCTTGGTCATAACTCCCATGAACAGCGGCCTCAACCGTCAACTGTTCATAGGCTTTTACTTGGCTGATCAATCCCGTTATCGCCGGACTTAATGCCCCCACTTGTAAAGGCCGTGCCCCCCAACTGCCTATCACGGCACTGCATTCAATCACCGCATCATCCGGCAAACAGGCAACAGTACCGTTGTTACGTACATTCACGACATGAATGGTTTTTAAATCGTTATAAATGGCATCGACCAGATTCAACGAGGCATCCGAATAATACGCCCCTCCCCGCTTTTCAAGTTGCTCTGGCTTCTCTGCCAGATCTTCATTCTGATAAAGATCAAACAACTCTCGCTCTGTGATCATCACTTGCTCAGCACGGGTGCCTTCATTGAAGGAAGCCGCTTTCTCTTCTGCCAGCATGGCATCCGGTTGATAAAAGTAACGGTGATAAGGACAAGGAATGGCGCCCAACGCGTGGAGAAAATCCGGATCCCACGGCTCTTCACTGATGTTTTTCATGGTGTAACTGGCACCATCCCCCACTTTCTCCAGCACCTCAGCCGTAATGTCCTGCCCTTTCAGCCACGCGCGATGCGCCCACACCAGATGGTTTAAGCCCACGCACTCCAGTGACAAGTCTTCCGGCACACAATCCATCATCTCCGCAATCATCATCTTCATGGAGACAGGCACATTGCACAGTCCCATGGTGTTGACCTTCGTATATTTCTGTACCGCTTCCGTCACCAAGCCGGCAGGGTTGGTGAAATTCAGCATCCAGGCATTCGGTGCCAGCGCTTCAATGTCTTTGCAAATATCGAGGATCACCGGGATCGTCCGCAACGCTTTCGCAAACCCACCCGGCCCTGTCGTTTCTTGTCCGATCACATCGTATTTCAGGGGAATACGCTCATCATTGGCGCGGGCTTGTAGCCCTCCAACGCGAAACTGCGTCATCACAAAATCAGCATTTTCAATGGCCGCCCGTCTATCCATCGAGGCGCGAATCACAATATCCGCCCCCGCTTTGTCGACCATTCTGCGGGTCAGGGCTTCGATGATCGCCAACTTTTCTTGCCCGGCTTCAACATCGACAAAATGCATTTCTTTGACCGGAATACGGTCAAGGCGCTTGAGTACCCCTTCCACCAACTCCGGTGTGTAGCTGCTGCCACCGCCAATAATGGCGAGTTTCAGTGACTTTTTTGTCATCATCTCGCCCTCTACTGCGCCTTGTTGTCATACATAGCGACCATTTCACTCACCAATTCATACGCCAAAATGGTGGTCATCAGGTGATCTTGTGCATGCACCATCACCAAGGTCATTTTGACTTTGCCTTCCCCTTGATCTTCTTCAATCAACTGGGTTTGAATCAAATGCGCGCGATTTAAACACGCCTTCGCTTGTGTCAGTCGAGTTTGCGCGTCTGCCTGCTCGTGTTTCTTTGCCAAGGCAAGCGCTTCATAACATAGGCTGCGCGCTTCACCCGCATTCACGATGATTTCCATTACAACAGCTTCTTGATCCATGTCATTTCTCCTTAAATGAAAGCGGGGCAACGGACGTATCCGCTCCCCTGTGAGGTAACGTTATGCGGGCACACCGGTGCCTTGGGGGATGCGTGCTTTTTCTTCCGTTGCCGCCACGCCGGCTTCCTGATCAAGCAGTTGCTTTTCAAACATTTTGAAAAAGGGTAAATAAATAAACAGGTCGAGGATCAACAAGCCCACCACCAAAATGACCGGCGCCAGTGTCCACCCCGCCCCCCACGATGCACCGATCAATGCCGGGGTTGTCCACGGTGTGGTTGCCACACCCATGCCGACAAAGCCCGTATGCACCGCGATATAAGCAATGATGGCGTTGATAACGGGGGCAAACACAAACGGAATAAACAACATCGGATTCAGTACGATCGGCGTACCAAAGATGATCGGTTCATTGATTTGGAAGAAGCCGGGCACCGCACTCATGCGCCCTAAACTGCGCAAGTGTGCAGAACGGCTAAACGCCATTAAAATACACAAGGCTAACGTGGCACCGGAGCCACCAATGAAGATATAAAAGTCCCAGAACGGCTGCGTGAAGATATTCGGGATCGGCTCGCCGGCCACAAACGCATCAATGTTCGCGCCAATATTGGTCAGGAAGATTGGCGATAACAAGCCCACCACAATCGCGGCACCATGGATCCCCGCAAACCACAACAGTTGCGACACGATAAGGGCGCCAATAATGGCCGGTAATGAGTTCGATGCGCTGATCAGCGGCTTAAACATCTGCATCACCGCATCGGGGATCAGCATGTCATGCTGCCCCTGCACAAACAGGCTCAGCGGATAGAGCGTGACAAACACCACAAGCACCGGGATCAGCATTTCAAACGAACGGGCAATGGCAGGGGGGACCTGCTCCGGCATGCGGATCGTAATGTTGTGTTTTTTCAAAAAACGGTATAGTTCAACCGCAAAGAAGGCGCAAAGCACGGCCGTAAATATCCCCGTCCCGCCCATGTGAGCCGTCGGTAAGCCACCCTCGCCGGCTGGCGCGGCCACGAGCAGAAAGCACATCAACGACAAACAGGCACTGGTGATCCCATCCATTTTATAGGCGCGGGCCAAACTGTAGGCCACCCCTAAAGAAACAAATATCGTCATGATGCCCATCGACATATTAAAAGGCATCATGATCGTATCAAAATGCGTTTTCGATAAATCCAACCATGCACGCGCAAAACCGTTTTGGGTATCTTCCGCAAAAGGCGGAAACGCAAAGATCAATATAAAACTACCGACAATAATAAATGGCATTGAAATAATAAAGCCATCACGCATCGCTCTTACATGTTTCTGGGTTCCTATTTTTGCTGCCATGGGGGCGATATTTTTTTCAACAACACCCATGACTTTTTCATAAAAGCTCATATAACTCGTCCTTTTTTAAACAAGCAGTCCCGTTCCGCACAAGTCTGCGCAGATAACTATATTTATCAGAGAGGGGGGAACCCAATAAATATAATCAGGTTCCAGGCGTGATTATTCCGTCATTAATGCAAGCGCCTGCTCAAGCACTTCATCGCCTTTCATCATGCCGTAGGCCATCGGCGAGATAGCATCGACATGTTTCCCGTACGGCAAGGCCACCTTTCGTAACTCTTCTAATTGAAAGCGAACTTGAGGCCCCAGCAGACAGACATCAAACTCTTTAATCGCATCTTCAAACGTACTCACTGACTGCGCCTCAATATGGCATTCCATGCCCCGTTCATCAGCCGCTTTACGCATTCTTTGCACTAACATGCTTGTTGACATACCGGCACTGCAACACAATAAAATCTTCTTCATTTCATTCTCCAGCGTTATTTTTACGTTATTTAGTTCATACACAAAGTGTATATAAATATGAGGCAAACCAAAAGCGCAACCGGTTGCATTAACGTGAGGAATATCTCACCGCAGCAAGAAAATGCGTTTATCGAATATAATAAAAAACAATCAGAATAAATAAATGTTGTTATCAATAACGTAATTATTTCCACGTTTATAGATAGATTACGATCATCGGCACATTGAAATGAAACAAAACATTAAAGATATATTTAGATCGCAAGAACACTCACARTTATCACGATTAGTACTTTTATTTTATTTTTCGACCTCATTGTGCTCACAATGCATGACGGTATTCACTCATTAACAGAGTCATTCTGATGTTATTTTTCTCATGTCATTAAACCTTATTCAATAGCAATATAAATAATTTCACGCGATCATCAGCACGATAAAATAAAAATTCAATAAACTTCAGCGAAAAATATTACCGAGATAAATAAGGGAGAAAGTAGGAATATGAAAGAAGCCTTGTGGATCAAGCAGGGGTGATTGGCGCAGGTCTTTGGACTGGTAATCTGCGTGACAGATCGAACCTTCAGATACAACAAAGCCCCGACTTTCGTCGAGGCTTTATCATTTAAATATGGTGCCCGGGGTCGGACTTGAACCGACACGGTTATTCACCGGCGGATTTTGAATCCGCTGCGTCTACCGATTTCGCCACCCGGGCATGTGCGGCTCATTATACGTATAGAACGATGATGTGCAAGCACTATCCGCAATAATTATAAAATTAAGTTAATCAGTGTCTTGTTCTTCAATCAAGCGGGCTTTACGCAACGCCGCTTCTTCCATAACGGCATTGATTTCTGCCATTAGGCCATCAATATCGGCGTCTTCGTCACTTTCTGCAAACTCTCCCGTTAACACGGTGTCAGGGGTCAACTCTCCGGCTTCGAACAGTGCCCACATTTCTTTCGCGAACTGCGATCCCAAAAGTTCAGACGCATATTGGCCATAGTAATTCGTCATGTTTCTCACATCACGCTCTAGCATCCATTTGGCATTATTGTTCGCAGAGGCATCAACCGCCTGCGGTAAATCGATGATCACCGGACCTTGATCATCCACCAACACGTTAAACTCAGAAAGATCCCCATGTACAATACCGACACAAAGCATGCGCGCCACATACTTTATCATCACGTCATGGTCTTTTAACGCCTGCTCTTTCGTCAGGCTGACATCATTCAAACGCGGGGCCACCGCGCCTTCATTATCAGTGATGAGATCCATCAACAACACCCCATCAAAGCAACCGTAAGGCCTTGGTACACGCACACCGGCTTTCTGTAAGGTCGACAGCGCATCCACTTCCGCTTGCTGCCACACTTTTTCTTGCTCATCTTTACCGAACTTAGAGCCTTTTTCCATTGCGCGTGCGCGACGGCTATTACGCACTTTGCGGCCTTCACGATACGCCACAGCCTGCTTAAAACTACGTTGTTCGATTTCTTTATAGACTTTCGCACAACAGATCTCTCCTCTGCTGCGCACAACATAGACAGAGGCTTCTTTACCACTCATTAATTGGGATAACACTTCGTCAATTAAACCATCATCAACAAGTGGTTGTAGTCGCTGTGGGATTCTCATTGCACCTTCATTCTTTAAATTAACCGTTAAAATCAGCCTCTTTCACTGAATAGATACCCATTTTCGAGTACCGCTCATTGAGAGAATGATTGGATGATACCATCTTTGAGTTAACGCTTTTAACAAACAATAAAGCCGAGTGGAAGAAAGGGGGGACGCTAGATACAACAAAGCCCCGACTTTCGTCGAGGCTTTATCATTTTAATATGGTGCCCGGGGTCGGACTTGAACCGACACGGTTATTCACCGGCGGATTTTGAATCCGCTGCGTCTACCGATTTCGCCACCCGGGCTTATGCGGACGATTATACGTATCCATCGGGCATTCGCAAGCTTTTATCCTTAAGATTTTCCACTGAATTTACCGTTCGCGCAACATTTAACCACAAGCTAAATTTTCGTGTGCATTTTATACGGCCGTGCCACTTAGTACGGCTTGGGGGCTAGCGAAAAGTCCGCCACAACAACCTCGGGAGGACACTCAACCAGTAGGCTTTTTGTTGCGTTGRGACAGAGAAAGGGAGCCATCGACGCGAAGGATAAGGCATCACGATTAATGCCGCGTGTGAAGGAAGCGTAATGATCAAGGTGTAAGGGGACAGCACCCGCATGACCGTGGCGGCTTGCAGACGATACCGTCCTGACACTTGTCGGTAGAGCCGAAAAACATGCGAGAGCTGCAGCGGTGTGGTGAGCTGTAAAGTCACCGTCTGCGCATCCGCCGATAACGTCAACGTATCGGCGTCCACATCCAATGTCACTGTCCCCTGAAAATGAAGCACGGATTCAGTCAAGTGTGCGCCCACGAATACTGATACTGCCATTCACGGTCCACGTGGATTTATCGGACTTCTCCCCCGCCCCACTCGGTACACCGATTTCGACATTGTCAAAATCGTAGGTGAGTTCCGCATGGCGCTCTGTCAGCTTGTCATACAGAGCACCGGCGAGTTCAGGCCAGTTCGTTGTGTTGTCGTTTGCATCCGCCATTCTGTTTCTCCTGTGTGAGAGTCATTCACCTGTTCTACTGGCTGTTGCGGCATCGCGATCACTTTGAGCCATGCGATCCACCTAACAGTCTCCTAACTATAGTCACCGTCACTGGGCTCGCTGCCTTGTAGGCCTCTCATTTACAAGACACTTCCCATTCACCCTAACTCCGGAAGTTGTTACACTGACCCCGCGACCCCCTCACTGATGACGTTTGGAAGATAAAGTGAAAAAGAAACCACAACAGGAAGTGCCTTCCCACAAAGAATACCCGAGCCTTTTCCGCCGCCTTGGCGCCTGGTTCTACGACAGTTTAGTGATTGCCGCCGTCTTAATGCTCGCCGCTGGCGTCGCAACAGGGCTGATGCTATTGCTTGAGCGCGTTGGGCTGGTAGATACCACCGGCTATCTCGATATCAGCGCCTACATGACACAGCACCCCGTCGTCGGCATGATCTACACCGTGTACTTGGCTGTGGTCATCATTGGCTTTTTTGCCTACTTCTGGTGCAAAGGCGGCCAAACGCTGGGCATGCGCGCTTGGAAGCTGCGCCTGCAAAATAAAGACGGCAGTAATATTCGCGTGACACAGGCAATGATCCGCATGGGCACCTCTGCCTTTGGTCTGGGGAACTTGATGGCGCCAATCAGTCAGACTAAACAGTCGTTTCAGGACATCATGGCGGAATGTGAAATGGTCGTTTTGCCCAAAGTGAATTGATACAACGCAGCAAAATGCCAGATGGCAGGATCAAAAAAGGAGCCTTTCGGCTCCTTTTTCATACGGATTTTGCTGTCTCTGCGGGCGCTTACAGCTTCCGTCGCAGCAAATAGAGGGTAATGGCTAAGAACACCATACTTGGCCCTAATGCACCAATAATAGGGTGTAAGCGATACACCATACTCATCGGCCCGAACAGTTCATTGGAAATGTAGAACGCAAAACCAAAGATCACCCCAGACAAGACACGCGCACCCATGGTCACCGAACGCAATGGCCCAAACACGAACGACAACGCCAACAACATCATGACGGCAATCGACACCGGCTGCAGCGCTTTACGCCAAAATGCCAACTCGTAACGGGAGGCATCCTGCTTGGAGGCTTTGAGATAGCTGACGTAGTCATACACCCCCGACAGTGACAATTCTTCCGGTTTCACTGTCACTACCGCCAATTTATCCGGCGTTAATGCGGTTTTCCAAGGCAGCACAGCCACTTTCTCATCCGTCAGCTGCACCTTACCCATGTGAGTAATGGTCACGTCTTTCAGTTGCCAGCCTTTCTCGGCATTGAACTCGGCAGATTCCGCAAACGTGGTTTCAGTGAGGGTATTTTTATCGTCAAACTGCCAGATATTAATGGCATACAGTTCTTTCTGCTCATGGACACGACCAATATAGATAAAATCGTTATTGTCCTTCGCCCATACCCCGCGTTGCACCGATAGCATGTTGCCGCCTGATGTCCAAAAGGCGCGCAATTCACGCGCGGCCTTTTGCGCTTCTGGCGCGCCCCACTGGCCCAGTAGCATCACCATCAGCATCAACGGCACCGCCGTTTTTAATACCGATAAACCGATATCCAACTTAGAAAAACCGGCTGCCTGCATCACCACCAGCTCAGAGCTAGATGCCAGCATACCCAGACCAATCAAGGCCCCCAGTAACACCGCCATCGGGAAAAACATTTCAATGTCACGCGGCACACTCAGTAACACATAAATCAGCGCTTTCCACAGATCGTAGGTGCCATCGCCCACTTTACGTAGCTGCTCTACATACTTAATGATGGCGGATAAACCGACCAAGGTAGAGAGCGTTAACGCCGAGGTCGAGATAATCGTACGGCCAATGTATAAATCCAGAATCTTAAACATTAACCACGTCTCCGCATTTTTTCACGCAACTTACGCGCCGGAAGCGTATCCCACGCATTGAGGCCAACGGCCACCAAGAAAATCACAATATTAATTGACCACAAGCCGATAAATGATGGCAAAGCGCCATCTTCTACCCCTGATTTACCGGCGCTGATCGCCAAGAAGTAGGTCAGGTAGATCAACACTGCCGGCACCAATTTGGCAAAACGGCCCTGACGCGGGTTCACCGCCGACAGCGGTACCACCACCATGGTCAGTAACGGAATACACAACACTAACGACATTCGCCACTGAAACTCGGCTTTCGCCGCTAATTCCGGACGCTTCATCAATTCCAGTGTCGGCATTGCGTCCCAATCACGGCGCTTCTCTCGTACGGCACGCTGGCCAATCAACGCTTGATAATCATCAAACTCGGTGATCGAATAATCCAGACGGGTCGGAATGCCCTCGTAGCGCGCGCCGTTTTTCAGATCCAAGATCTGACGGCCGTCTTTTAGCTCACTAACGTAACCACGATCGGCCACCAGCACACTCGGGCGTAGGGTGTCTTTCGCGGTTAGCTGAGCGACGAAGACCTTCTCTAACCGGGTACCGCTGTCAGTGATATCATTGACAAACACCACACCTTTGCCATCCGGTGCGGCTTGGAACTGGCCTTTTACCAGCAACTCCAACCCCGAATCGGCTTCTACCTTCTCCATCACCTGCTCGGTTTTTTCCACCGACCATGGCGCTAGCCACAACGCATTGAACGCGGCAAAACCCCCAGTAATGAGGGCCAGACACAACGCGGCTTTGATCAGGAATTTGTTGCCAATCCCGGTCGCGTTCATCACGGTGATCTCACTTTCCGCGTACAAACGGCCGAAAGTCAGCAGGATCCCGATATACAAACTGAGTGGCAACATCAGCAATGCCATTGACGGCATATACAACCCTAACAGGGTTGCGATCAGGTCACTGGGGATAGACCCCTCTGTCGCATCCGCTAGAATGCGTATGAATTTCTGACTGATAAAGACAAGAAAAAGAACAAAGAGCACTGCAAATTGGCTTTTTAATGTCTCACGCGTCAAATACCGAACAATAATCACGCTTTAATTACCCATAGAAAACTTGTTTTTTTGCTGGAATCACTATAATTTTTCGGTTAGTTAGTTATTTTTTAATCTTTCGGTTAATTGTTAACCTGCACTTTAATCCTATACCGAATCTGCGGTCCAGCAAGTAAGTGCGGCATTATCTAACATTTAGCTTTAATTGTCTTTATTAGGATGTAGGAGTACGCATGGAGTTCAGTGTCAAAAGTGGTAGTCCCGAAAAACAGCGAAGTGCCTGTATTGTCGTCGGTGTTTTTGAACCACGTCGCCTTTCTCCAATCGCCGAACAACTCGATAAGATCAGCGAGGGCTACATCAGCTCGCTACTGCGTCGTGGCGATCTAGAAGGTAAACCTGGCCAAATGCTGCTGCTTCACCATGTACCAAACGTATTATCAGAGCGTGTATTACTGGTTGGTTGTGGTAAAGAGCGCGAACTGGATGAACGTCAGTATAAACAAATCATCAAGAAAACGATCAGCACCCTGAACGAAACCGGTTCAATGGAAGCGGTCTGCTTCCTGACAGAACTGCACGTGAAGGGCCGCGATACCTACTGGAAAGTCCGTCAGGCTGTAGAAACGACCAAAGACAGCCTCTACACCTTTAATCAGTTTAAGAGCAATAAGCCAGAAACGCGTCGTCCGTTGCGTAAATTGGTGTTCAATGTACCGACCCGTCGTGAACTATCTCTGGGCGAGCGCGCCATTTCTCACGGTCTTGCGGTTGCCTCTGGCGTGAAAGCCGGTAAAGACTTGGGCAACATGCCACCGAACGTTGCAAACCCTGCCTACCTCGCGTCTCAAGCCCGCCGTCTGGCTGACGATTTTGAAACCGTCAGCACCAAGATCATTGGCGAGCAAGAAATGAAAGAACTGGGCATGACCTCTTACTTAGCGGTCGGTCAAGGTTCGAAAAACGAAGCCATGATGTCGGTCATCGAGTACAAAGGCAACCCCGATCCTAACGCGAAGCCTATCGTATTGATCGGTAAAGGCCTAACGTTCGATTCAGGCGGTATCTCTATCAAGCCATCTGCACAGATGGATGAAATGAAATACGACATGTGTGGCGCGGCCACCGTCTTCGGTGCCATGAAGTCACTGGCCAAACTGAACCTGCCAATCAACGTGGTTGGCATCCTGGCTGGCTGTGAAAACATGCCAGGTGGCGGTGCGTACCGTCCGGGCGACATCCTGACCACCATGTCTGGCCAAACGGTTGAAGTGTTAAACACGGATGCAGAAGGTCGCTTGGTATTGTGTGATGCCCTGACGTACGTTGAACGCTTTGAGCCTGACTGCGTGGTTGACGTGGCAACCCTGACTGGCGCCTGTGTAGTGGCATTGGGCCATCACATCAGTGGTTTGCTTTCAAACCACAACCCACTTGCCCACGAGTTGATCAATGCCTCTGAGCAAGCGGGTGACCGTGCATGGCGTCTGCCAATGAACGATGAGTACCAAGAGCAACTGACGAGCCCGTTTGCCGATATGGCGAACTTGGGTAGCCCAGGCGCTGGCACCATCACCGCAGGCTGTTTCTTGGCGCGTTTTGCCAAGAAATACAACTGGGCCCACCTGGACATCGCCGGTACCGCATGGGTCGGTGGCAAAGACAAAACAGCAACGGGCCGTCCGGTTCCATTGCTGGTCCAATTCCTGCTCAACCGTGCTGGCCTAGAGAACCTCGAATAACAATGACAACAAGGGGGCCCATTGGCCCCCTTGTTTTATTGGAGTAATCACAATGACTCATGCTACTTTTTATATTATCGATGAAAAGCATTTGGCCGCAGACAATGACTATGCGTTGCATTTCGCTTGCCATCAAGCAGCCATGAGTTACCGTCAGGGACACAAAGTCTACCTGCTTGCAGAAAGCAAACACCAAGCAGAACAGCTAGATGAGTATTTATGGCAACAGGAACCCGATAACTTCGTGCCACACAATTTGATCGGCGAAGGCCCACGCGGCGGTTCACCGGTTGAAATTGGCTGGCCCGGCTTACGCCACAGTGGGCGGCGCGGCATGCTGATAAATTTGAGCCAAGAGGCACCAAATTTTGCCGTAACCTTCTCACAAGTGGTAGACTTCGTTCCTTGCGATGAAAAACTCAAGCAGTTGGCACGGGAAAGGTATAAGCAGTACCGACAAGCCGGTATTCAGCTTCAGACCGCCGCTGCCCCTGATACGCCCTAATTCCACAAAGATCCTTCTAAGAGCGCTATGGACAAGACATACAACCCAACTTCAATTGAACAGGCGCTATACCAGCGCTGGGAAGAGGCTGGCTACTTCAAGCCTCACGGTGATACCACTAAAGCTGCTTACAGCATTATGATCCCACCACCAAACGTCACAGGCAGCCTGCACATGGGCCACGCGTTCCAGGATACCATCATGGATACCCTGATCCGCTGCGAGCGCATGAAAGGCAAGAACACCCTATGGCAGGTCGGTACTGACCACGCGGGTATCGCAACGCAGATGGTTGTGGAACGTAAAATTGCTGCTGAAGAAGGCAAAACCAAGCACGACTACGGCCGTGATGCGTTCATCGACAAGATCTGGGAATGGAAAGCGGAATCTGGCGGTACGATCACCAAGCAGCTACGTCGCCTTGGCGCATCCGTAGACTGGGAGCGTGAACGCTTCACCATGGATGACGGTCTGTCTAACGCGGTACAAGAAGTGTTTGTACGCTTGTACGAAGACGATCTTATCTACCGTGGTAAGCGCTTGGTTAACTGGGATCCAAAACTGCACACTGCGATCTCTGACCTTGAAGTCGAGAACAAAGACACCAAAGGCCACATGTGGCACTTCCGCTACCCACTCGCTGATGGCGTGAAAACCGCAGACGGTAAAGACTACATCGTGGTAGCCACGACGCGTCCTGAAACCATGCTGGGTGATACCGGTGTGGCTGTTAACCCAGAAGATCCGCGTTACATGGATCTGATCGGTAAAGAAATCATCCTGCCGCTTGTTGGCCGTCGCATCCTTATCGTGGGCGATGAGCACGCGGACATGGAAAAAGGCACAGGTTGTGTAAAAATCACGCCTGCGCACGACTTCAATGACTATGAAGTCGGCAAACGCCACAGCCTACCGATGATCAACATTCTGACGTTTGACGCGAACATCCGCGACACGGCAGAAGTGTTCAACACCAACGGCGAAGCTGCTGACGTATACAGCGCTGAACTGCCTGCACAATTCCACGGTATGGAACGTTTTGCGGCACGTAAAGCGATCGTGGCAGAATTTGACGCTCTGGGTCTACTAGAAGAAATCAAAGATCACGACCTACAGGTACCTTACGGTGACCGTGGTGGCGTGGTGATCGAACCGATGCTGACTGACCAGTGGTACGTACGTACTGCACCGCTAGCAAAAACAGCGGTTGAAGCGGTTGAGAACGGCGACATTCAGTTTGTGCCTAAGCAATACGAAAACATGTACTTCTCTTGGATGCGTGACGTTCAAGACTGGTGTATTTCTCGTCAGCTATGGTGGGGTCACCGCATCCCAGCTTGGTACGACAACGATGGCAACGTCTACGTTGGCCGTACTGAAGAAGAAGTACGTGCAAACAACAACCTTGCCCCTGTTGTCGTACTAAACCAAGACAATGACGTACTGGATACGTGGTTCTCTTCGGCGCTGTGGACGTTCGGTACACAAGGCTGGCCTGAGCAAACTGATGATCTGAAAACCTTCCACCCGTCTGATGTACTGGTTACCGGTTTTGACATCATCTTCTTCTGGGTTGCCCGCATGATCATGATGACCATGCACTTCTGTAAAGATGAAAACGGCAAGCCACAAGTCCCATTCAAGACGGTTTACGTAACGGGCCTGATCCGTGACGAAAACGGCGACAAAATGTCGAAGTCTAAGGGTAACGTTCTTGACCCAATCGACATGATTGACGGTATCGACCTTGAGTCTCTGGTTGAGAAGCGTTGTGGTAACATGATGCAGCCTCAGCTTGCCGCGAAGATTGAGAAGAACACCCGTAAGACATTTGAAGACGGTATCGAACCTTACGGTACGGATGCCCTACGTTTCACCCTAGCAGCGATGGCTTCAACAGGCCGTGACATTAACTGGGACATGAAGCGTCTGGAAGGTTACCGTAACTTCTGTAACAAGCTATGGAATGCTAGCCGTTACGTGATGATGAACGCCGAAGAAAAAGATTGCGGCTTCAACGGTGGCGACATCGAGTACTCACTGGCGGACAAGTGGATCGAGTCTCAGTTTGAATTGACAGCGAAAGCGTTCAACAACCATATCGACAACTTCCGTCTAGATATGGCTGCGAACACCCTGTACGAATTCATCTGGAACCAATTCTGTGACTGGTACCTAGAACTGACGAAGCCAGTACTATGGAAAGGCACAGAAGCGCAACAGCGTGGTACGCGTCGTACATTGATCACTGTGCTTGAGAAGACACTGCGTCTTGCTCACCCTGTGATCCCTTACATCACTGAAACCATCTGGCAGAGCATCAAGCCATTGGTTGACGGTGTGGAAGGCGAGACCATCATGCTGCAGGCGCTGCCTCAGTTTGATGAAGCGAACTTCAACCAAGACGCGCTTGATGACATTGAGTGGGTGAAAGCCTTCATCACTAGCATCCGTAACCTACGTGCTGAATACGACATCAACCCAGGTAAACCACTGGATGTGATGCTAAAAGCAGCCAATGAGAAAGATGCCGCACGTCTTGAAGCGAACAAGCAAGTACTGATGTCTCTGGCGAAGCTAGAATCCGTACGCGTATTGGCGGACGGCGAAGAGACACCTGCATGTGCAACGGCACTTGTGGCGAAATCTGAGCTGATGATCCCAATGGCAGGCTTGATCGACAAAGATGCAGAGCTAGCGCGTCTGGCGAAAGAAATCACCAAAACAGAAGGTGAGATCAAGCGTATCGAAGGCAAGCTAGGCAACGAAGGTTTCGTCGCTAAAGCCCCTGAAATCGTTATCGCAAAAGAACGTGAGAAGCTTGACGGCTACAAAGAAACCTTAGTGAAACTGGCTGAGCAACAAGCGACTATCGCTGCACTGTAAGTCTCACGCGTTTCGTACGCTGACACACACTAAATAAAAAAGGTTGGTCTTCGGGCCAACCTTTTTTGTTTTCTACACTCTGCCCAGCCTTCTCTCACCATCACTTTCTCTGACTTTTCCCCTTTCTCTTTTATGTGTCGTTAACGTCATCTCTCTTCTGTCTGTTTGATAGTTTTCACCTATCAAACTAATCCCTACAACCCACTAGCTTAAATGAGAGTAATTCTCAATAATGTATTCATCGAAACAGGACACACCAACGACACATTCAACCATCGCCTTAAAGGGGACATCATCATGAAAAAGACACTGACCTTTGCTGCACTCCATTTCACCATTGCGTTTAGTGTCGCTTACATGCTGACTGGTGACCTGCTTATCGGTAGCTTGATTGCGATGATTGAGCCTTCCGTTAACACTGTGGCGTTCTATTTCCATGAGAAAGCATGGGCATCCGTTCCTGCATTGAAAGCCCGTCAAACCCAAACCCAATGGAAAACCGCTAGCTTTGCCACCGTCCATTTCACGGTCGCCTTCAGTGTGGTCTACCTATTAACGGGGGATGCCTTTATCGGTGGGGTGATGGCAATGTTAGAACCCGCATTGAACAGTGTGGCTTACTACTTCCACGAGAAAGTCTGGCTGCGTCATAGCAACACAGAACACACTCGCACCGCTGAACACACCGTGCACAATACGACGCCAAACTTCTGTCTACACCAACACGCGTAATACAGTCTGAAAAATAAAAAAGGGAGCCATAACGAAATGGCTCCCCCCCTTTTGGTTTATTCATCACACGATATTAGCGTGCCAGCGCCTCTATCCGCTCTGCTAATCCCGGATGCGTACTCAGCCATTGTGGGATAGTCTCGTCGTCTTCGTCTTCCGCGCTGTCGAGCAAGGCTTGAAACATCGCCTGCATAGGGGCAACGCTGCCGTACAGTTGCTGCATGTGCTCAGCGGCGTACGCATCGGCTTCTTCTTCCGCCGAGCGTGAGAAGCCTTGTGATATAACAAATACCCCCGCCCCACTGAGTGTATCAATCACGCCACCACTCTCTCCGGTGATCGCCATCATCGTGACTGACAACAACGCCGAGCGCACCAAGGCGACCATCACATGCTCATGCTGCACGTGCCCCAACTCGTGCAGTAAGATACCCGCGAGTTGCTCGGGCGTTTCCGCCATGGTGACTAAGCTATCGAGCACAATCACAGTGCCGTCACTCAACGCCATCGCATTCGGTCCCTGATCCCATGAGCGAAACAACAACCGCGGCGGCATCGGGAACGGGCCCAATGCCGCCTGCAAGGCATCAAACTGCGCTAACACGACTTGCTGTTTCTCTACACTCAACGTCGACGGAGACAAAAAGTGGGTATCGAGTGTGTCGAGTACCTGCTCACCCACATGTTGTGTAATGGGGGTAGGCACTACCACGACCAAGGCCCGCGATAGCCACGGGATACCATGGGTAAAAAACGCCACACACAACAGCACCGTGACGACCACACTCACCCCAATCATCGGGGTATGACGCTCTAAGCGGTGTAAGCGACGACCGAAGCTGCCGCGCGTATGCCCCGCAAAAGCGTGAGAGAGTGACGCTGCATCTTCTGGCATGAACAAGGTGCCATCAGGCAAGGTCACCTTCATCGGCACATTGCCCAGCGGCGGACTGATTATGATCTCGTCCATAGGGAGCATTTGCACACGTTCGTCCGACACAAAATGCACCTGCCCATCCGGCAACACGGTCAGTGTTGCCGGCTGTTTTTCAGCACGACAAGGGGGATAACAAATCCCGTGACTGATCATCCAATACCTATATCAAGATCAAAGGCATTGGCCATTTCATCCCCTAGCGCCGAGTCATCGCTATAGTCTTCTCCGTGCGCCGTGAGCTGCGACATATCCCCATACACGGCCGTGGTATCGGCCACATAACGGGCACTGCGTACCATCACCCATGGACGAGCAAAACCCAAAGTGATCACAGCCAAGAAGAAGTTGGTCAAATGCAACCACACCAAGCTGCCTGCCGTCATCCGCGATCCCAAACCGTATGGCGGCTCACCATCAGTGCTGATCTGCGAAAAGACATAATTCCGAATACGCGCATGGACAAACCCGCTGACCACCAGCATCGCCACAAACATGCCGATGTAGATGAAAAAACCAGCGAACATCATGGCGGCAATACCCACTGCCGTCGGATCTGTCGCCAGCAATGGCAAAGACGAGATCCCCACAACAAGGCTGATCACCAGCACCATCAATAGGCTAATCCCCCCGCCTAACAGCCCCGCTAACAAATACGTTTTCACGTATTCTTTGGTCATCAGCACGGCATTAAAGCGGCGATGACCGTAGCAGTAACCGTTAGCAAAATACGACGAGATACGCATACCGACCCACGCATACGCCACAAACGCCAGAGCGGCCACACCCAAGCCAAGCAGTCCGCCAACAATACTCGAAAAACCACTTATCACACGCGACAATGTGGCGCACACAGAAATCACCGCGAACGCAGCGATCGGCCCGCCCAGAAACACGATATAGGCATCTTTCAACGTCCCCACAAAATTAAACCGCACATTGCGGTAGCTCGTCATTCTCGCGTCAAAACGGGTATTGCTGTACACCAACCATGGCATGATGGCCATAAACAGCACAAACAAGATACCGGTCACCGTGGGAGACAACTTGGAAGAAAACAACCAGATCCACACGCACACAATGGCAACGATCCGCCCTTTTAAAATCTGAACCGGATCACCATGGTAATCAAACCGATCACCCGCGAGATCCGTATTGCCATAAAAATACTTCTTCGTGCGCACTTTCGCCCATGCGGAGTAGATCCCCAGCGTCACCACACTCAAAAGAATATTCACTATCCATATGCCAAAAAATTCCCCACCCCGACCATAAAACCGGATCTGATTTTCCATGTTTAACATCCTTGTTAATCTGCCATTTTTATCCTGTGGCATAGCATAATCCACGCCATTCATTGCATATATTTTAACCAAGCGGAGTGCGACTAACTTCACAAGGATTTCGCATTCTTTTCCCGTTGAGATTGACGCCAAAGAAGGGTTCCTTGCATAGTAGGGAAATATTCCTATCACACAGACACGCCCATGGATGCCTCCACCCTGCGTCAACAGTCCCGTTTACTCATTCGTCAGTTGGGCATGCTCGACAGCCAATGCGGGCAAATGGATCTCACCCCTGTCGAAGCACATACGTTAATCGAACTCGGCACGCAGCCTTTTTGTGCTCATGACATGGCAATACAGTTGCGGATCGACCAACCTCGTGCCAGCCGCACACTGGCTATTTTGCTCAATCAGGGCTTAGTCTGCACGGCAGCACACCCGGCCGATCCTCACCGCCAATGCTACCAACTCACGCTGGCTGGCCAGCACAAATTGACGATGCTTCACCAGCAGCTCAATCAGCAAGTTGACGATTTTCTCGATCAATTAGACAGTGATGAAATCACCCAACTGGGTACCAGCCTGAACCTATATATCAAGGCCATGCAAGTTACCAAGGTGCAACAAGGCTATACGTTCCGCCAGCTGACCCCACAAGATAACGCCGCCATGGCAGCAGTGGTACGCCGCGTGTCGGCGGAATTTGGTCTCACACCCGATAAAGGGTATGGCGTGGCCGATCCCACGCTCGATTGCCTCAGTGACGTGTATGCCAGCAACGAGTGTGCCTATTGGGTCATCGAAAAAAATAACCGCATTCTCGGCGGCGGTGGGATCGCCCCGTTGATCGGTGAGCCGGGGGTGTGTGAATTGCAAAAGATGTATTTCCTTCCCGAACTGCGTGGCAAAGGGTTTGCCCGTCGCTTAACCGCCACCGCACTCAAGTTTGCTCGTGCACAAGGCTTTGATGCCTGCTATTTAGAAACCACGGCCTGTTTACACGCGGCGCTGCGCGTCTATGAAGGGATGGGGTTTGCGCCGCTCCCCCACGCGCTAGGCACCACGGGGCACGATGCGTGTGAGATCCGCTTGTTGAAAGCCCTCTAACACCATAACAACGCCATTTTCTCCCCATGAATAGGCACGAATAACAGGCACAAAAAAAGCTGCCAATAGGCAGCTTTTTGCATCGATACGGGAAGATCGTCAAACGGGAAATTACTCCTCGTCGTCCTCATCATCTTCATCTTCGTCTTCATCAGACTCGAAGTACGTACCCCAACCATCGTAGTCGATGTTGTGCTTGTCAGCGAGAGCGATCAGCTTTTCAGCTTGCTCATCAATCACTTCTGCATTCAATGCTGATTCCATTACAGCATCGAAGCACACGATTTTACCGCCACCTTCTTCCGGTAACAGTTCAAGCTCTTCCGCTTCTAATACTTCAAAGCCCATCTTGAAAGCTTCAACTGCCGCAGCTTCTAGCTCTTCAAAGGTATCGGCTGAAAAGTGATGCTCAATCGTGTAAAGGGCATCTGGCTCACTGCCATCTTCAAGCAACGCTTCGATAATCTCGCGCGTTTCTTCCTTCTGCTCTGCAATCAGTTCTGCATAAGACATGGGGTAACTCCAACTGTGGAATAAATTCGATCGCAAATATCGCATGGATTGCCCAGAATTGCCATGTCAATTTTAGCCCTTTTCACACGCATTTATTGCGGCTTACACCGGCTTTTCCTCGCTGCTCCCCGCGCAATATCAATATATACTTGCAATAATAAAGAATAGTTATTCACTTTTTAGCAAAAATACGCTAACAATAGACCATAACATCAACAAACGGCCTTACCCATTGGGACAGATGGCCGTTTGCGAACTAGAGAGACACGATCAAAAAGGATGACATCATGGCTTTTAACCTACGTAACCGTAACTTCCTAAAATTGCTCGACTTCACCCCCCGTGAAATTCATCACTTACTGTCTCTGTCAGCCGAGCTGAAGAAAGCCAAATACAATGGTTATGAGCAACCGCGCCTCACCGGTAAAAACATCGCCCTGATCTTTGAGAAAAGCTCCACCCGCACCCGCTGTGCCTTTGAAGTGGCGGCCTTTGATCAAGGGGCGCGCGTGTCCTACCTCGGCCCCTCGGGTTCCCAGATCGGCCATAAAGAATCCATGAAAGACACCGCTCGCGTACTCGGTCGCATGTACGATGGCATTGAATACCGTGGGTTTGGTCAAGCCGTGGTGGAAGAGCTGGGCGCGTATGCAGGGGTACCGGTGTGGAACGGGCTTACCGATGAATTTCATCCGACCCAAATTCTGGCGGATTTCCTCACCATGCAAGAGCACGGACGAGGCAAGCAACTGCACGACATGACCTTTGCCTACCTTGGCGATGCCCGCAACAACATGGGCAACTCATTAATGGTCGGCGCGGCGAAAATGGGCATGGACATTCGTCTTGTCGCCCCACAAGCCTTCTGGCCGGAGGCCGAACTGGTCGCGCAATGCCAAGCCATCGCCGAAGAAACCGGGGCCAAAATCACTCTGACGGAAAATGTGGAAGAAGGCGTGAAAGGGTGTGACTTCCTCTATACCGATGTGTGGGTCTCGATGGGCGAAGCCAAAGAAGCATGGGATGAACGCATTAACCTGATGCTGCCGTATCAAGTCAACATGGCAATGCTCAAAGCCACCGGTAACCCACAGGTCAAATTCATGCACTGCCTGCCCGCTTTCCACGGCGAAGACACCACCATAGGTAAAGAGCTGGCGCAAACCTACCCCGTATTAGCCAACGGCGTAGAAGTGACGGATGAAGTGATTGAGTCGTCGCACTCGATTGTCTTTGATGAAGCCGAAAACCGCATGCACACCATCAAAGCGGTGATGGTCGCGACGCTCGGTCAGTAAACCAAACCTGGTATGAGGCTGCGTAAGATTTGTCTGCGCAAACGCTTGCGGTAACAAAAAATGGGGGTATAATCCTTCGCAATTTGTCTAAAGAGAAAGAGAAAATGCGCCCATTGGTTATCAACACCTTGATGCTATCTCGTCGCTGCGCGGCGGCGGTGCCATTTTTTGTTTTTCTTATTATTCGTAAAAAGAGCCTCCTTTTCTAAGGAGGCTTTTTTTTGCCTGTCCCCAAGGGGAAAGCAGGCGTGTATCATCATCGTGATTGTAGAGGGAAGAGAAGCCATGGCGAATCCGCTGTTTCAAAAGCACATTATTTCCATCCCGGAGCTAAGCCGTAGTGATCTTGAACTGGTCGTCGAAACGGCCGGCAAGTTAAAAGCCGATCCAAATCCAACACTGTTGAAAAACAAAGTGGTTGCGAGTTGCTTCTTTGAACCATCCACCCGTACCCGTTTGTCGTTTGAAACCGCGGTACAGCGTCTGGGTGGCACCGTGATCGGCTTTGATAGCCCAGGAAACACGTCACTGGCGAACAAAGGTGAAACCCTGTCGGATTCCATTCAGGTGATCTCATCGTATGTGGATGCGTTCGTGATGCGCCACCCTCGTGAAGGGGCGGCACGTTTAGCCTCTGAATTCTCTCACGGTGTACCTGTCGTCAATGCGGGTGACGGTGCAAACCAGCACCCGACACAAACCTTGTTGGATCTGTTCACCATCTACGAAACACAAGGCCGTCTGGATAACCTGAACGTGGCATTTGTTGGCGACCTGAAATACGGCCGTACCGTGCATTCCTTAACTCAGGCCCTGTCGAAATTCAACAACATCACATTTTACTTCATCGCGCCGGAAGCCCTGGCGATGCCAGATTACATCTGCGAAGAATTGGACGAAGCCGGTATCGCTTACAGCCTGCACAGCGACATGGAAGAAGTGATCCCTGAGCTGGATATTCTGTACATGACCCGCGTACAGAAAGAGCGCTTTGATGAATCTGAATACGTACACATGAAAGCGGCCTACATTCTAACCGCCTGCATGCTAACCGACGCCCGTACTAATCTGAAAGTGCTTCACCCGCTGCCGCGTATTGATGAGATCACGGTCGATGTGGATCATACCCCGCATGCCTACTACTTCCAGCAAGCCGGTAACGGGGTATATGCCCGTGAAGCCCTGTTGGCCTTGGTCCTGAACGAAGAACTTTAAGCCGGAGAGACGATACCCATGACAAAAGAAACCCAACTTCAGGTCGAAGCGATCAAAAACGGTACCGTGATCGACCACATTCCGGCAAACATCGGCATCAAAGTGTTGAAGCTGTTCAAAATGCACACCACGCAAGAGCGTGTCACCATTGGTTTGAACCTGCCGTCGTCACTGCAAGGCCGCAAAGATCTGATCAAAATTGAAAACACCTTCATCACTGAAGATCAGGCAAACCAACTGGCTCTGTATGCCCCGAAAGCCACCGTTAACCAGATCGAAAACTACGAAGTGGTAAAGAAACTGGCGTTATCACTACCAAGCCAGATCCGTGCCATTTTCAAGTGCCCGAACAGCAACTGTATCTCACACGGTGAGCCAGTCGACAGCAGCTTTATGGTGATCACCAAGCGTGATGACATTCAGCTTAAGTGTAAATACTGTGAGAAAGTATTCTCACGTGAAGTCGTGACCGAGCACATCTAAGACAAGCGCCAGCAGGCAAGCCTGTCTTAACTAAGCGGTTTTCCGCTTCTTAGCTAAGAAAGCCGACTCAACCTTGAGTCGGCTTTCTTATTCTCATTTCTAACGCGCCTTTCCCCTCCCCCCGCCCACTACCTTGAAAAAGAACCCGCCGTCGAAGGGCTAACGCTCACCACATGACGGCCCGTTGCTTCTTCATCACAACAATAAAAACAAGGTCAGTGGCATGCCGTTTTCTTTCTTTCGCACAATGCGATCTGCTTTTCATGATATTCATCGGGGGACTCGTCCGTTGCGGTCGCCCCTTCCCACCCTGTTACTCGTCAGCAGTGCTTGGCTGTGTGGCTGCATTGCCAGTAACGGCACCATTGAATCGGCGGCGCCGAACAGTGCCAATAAAATGGTGGTGATTGGTGTTCCGCTATTGTTAGGGGGCTTTGGCTCGGCCGTGCCAGTCAATGATCGCTACCTGATCACCGCGAAACATGTCGCCCAACTGTCGTGGGATGTGGGGATCATTTACCACCCGGATTGTGACTTAGCTTTGGTGCCTCGCGTTTCTAACAGCGTGCCGCGCTGGGGGTTGATTTACCCTGACCAATCCGTGAAGCACTTGGGGCATTCGCTGTTGGGTAACAGCATTCGGGGGGAAGGCAAATACTTGCAAGATGTGATTGATACCAACACCCGCTGTCTCTACTCCTTGAGCGATGCACCGGTGATGTCAGGCATGAGCGGTGGGCCTGTTTTCAATGCGGATGGCGAAATCGCCGGGATCACCATCGCCATTGTGCACAACCCCGAAGATTTACGTAACCTGCGCCCGGCCGCCCGTTACAGTCAGTTTCTGCCTGCGCCGCTCATTTTCGATTGGCTGGCGGCCTTAGGCATTGCCCCCAGCGAGGCAAGCCCAGCACTGCGTCAGGCGCAAGTCTCGGAGTATGTAACCCGCTTAAACCGCACCTCTCTCGCGCCAACCATGCCCGCTCAAAGCACACAGGTTCCGTCGGCAACGTCTGCCTCGCGGGCTGAAAGCACTACCCGTGCCGATAGCAACCACGCCAACAATACAGCCCGAACAAGCCATCTGTTTGCCTCGGATAGCCGAGCGTCATCCGCCGACGATGGCTCATCCACCGCTCACGATGCCTCCCTTGATCCT
The DNA here is from genome assembly GCF_050337005.1 of Photobacterium japonica. Classification (NCBI taxonomy): domain Bacteria; kingdom Pseudomonadati; phylum Pseudomonadota; class Gammaproteobacteria; order Vibrionales; family Vibrionaceae; genus Photobacterium; species Photobacterium japonica. The sequence goes on from NZ_JAKJSN010000015.1 coordinate 25,391, forward strand.
TCATCATCCACAAGCAAAGCATCCCCCCATCTTCACCAACACATGTGGTTCTAACCCCAAAATAGATCAGGCTAACCCACAGGGGTTAACCCATAAAACTGGTGATATATGCTACCAAGGAGAATTTGGCGTCAACAATGCCCTTCCATTGTCGAAATAAAGTGATAAAGATATTGCTTATGAGAGGTTCACACGGTGCCGCTCAGAAAACCCTTTGACCTTGATTGCATTGAGTAGCACACTAGCCTTCTCTGATTTTCAAACCCTGATTTACAAACTCTGATAAAGAAAGGATAAGCAATGACTCAAGTACTTCACACCGAGCAAGCACCTGCCGCAATTGGTCCTTATGTACAAGGTGTTGATCTTGGTAACATGGTACTGACTTCTGGTCAGATCCCAGTGAACCCACAAACGGGTGAAGTGGCTGATGATATCGCCGCGCAAGCACGCCAATCACTTGAAAACGTGAAGGCGGTGGTTGAGTCTTCTGGCCTGAAAGTGGCTGATATTGTAAAAATGACGGTATTCGTGAAAGATCTTAACGACTTCGCGACCGTTAACGAGGTATACGGCGCATTCTTTGATGAGCACAACGCCCCTTACCCTGCACGTTCTTGCGTAGAAGTGTCTCGCCTACCAAAAGACGTGAAAATCGAAATCGAAGCGATCGCTGTTCGCAAATAAGGCTGTTGCCTAACGCGTCCCTCGACCACAAAAAAAGCTGCCCATGGCAGCTTTTTTTATGACGTTTATTTCCGTGTTCGCTATCGCTTAACGCGCCGCCAACACCATCACCAACACTTGCGGAAACCACGCCGTAAACAGTGCAGGCTCTGCCGCCATCGCTTGTTGCAACTCGGCTTGTGGCCACCAGCGGTACGCCATCACTTCATCAGGATTGGGTACCACAGACACCGTCGAAGCGTCTGCCACCAGCACATGATCGAGCTCATGTTCAATCAGATCATTATCCAGCTCTGCCCGATAAATAAAGTGACCCATGTCGGTCAATGTGGTGACACCCGCTATCCCCATTTCTTCAGCTAACCGACGGATCCCCGCCTGCGCCAGCGTTTCATTCTGACGCGGGTGTGAGCAGCACGTATTAGTCCACAACCCGCCGCTATGGTATTTCCCCATCGCACGCTGTTGCAGTAAATATTCCCGTCCTGCGATGCCTTCTCGGTACAGCAACACTGAAAAAGCCAGATGCAGCGCCCCATCACGGTGGGCTTGCATTTTTTCCTGCATGCCCACAGCATGGCCGTGCACATCCACTAAAATTACGTGTTCTTCACTCATGCCTTCTACCACTACCCAATAAAAAAGGACATGCCATGACATGTCCTTATGGTACTTCACTCAGGCAACATCCTGGGCGGAGCGACTCAGTTTGCTGAACGGCTGGCCGCTTCGGCATTCAGTTCATTCAGCTTCTGCTCCATGATGGCACGACTACGGTTGGACAGCTCACGCACATCTTCCTTCGTCATACCTTCCGTTGATAACGGGGGCATGATTTCAACAATCACCACACCGTTATTCCAACGATTAAGTTTAACACCTTCGGTGCTGCTACACACAATCGGAACTACCGGCACTTGCGCACCAATGGCGGCATGGAACGCACCGGTTTTGAACGGCAACAAACCACGGCCGCGAGAGCGTGTGCCTTCAGGGAACATCCACACGGACACGTTGCGTGATTTGATCTTGTCCACGACCTGACCAATGGTACCCACCGCTTTGGTACGGTTTGCACGGTCAATCAAAATGTTACCGGTCAGCCAGTACAACTGACCAAATAACGGCAACCACACCAAGCTTTTCTTACCGACCGTCACGGTACGCGGCATCACCGCCCCTGATACGGTGAACAAGTCAAAGTTGTTTTGGTGGTTAGCGATGTACACACTCGGCCCGACTTTATCGGCACCCGGTGCGTAACGAAATTCCAGCGTGATCCCAAAAATACGGGACATTTTGCTGAACAGACGACCAAACGTATGAACGTGTTTGGGATTACGTGGACTCAGCAGGCAATAGCCACAGCCGAACACGAACATTAAAACGGCAAAAATCGCGACAGCGATCATGCGCAAAATAAAAATCATTGACTACTCCTCGGCGTACAAGCGTTCGCTAGTATACTCACGCAGCGGGAAAAAACACCCTTTATGTCGACAAATAAGACCACCTTGCTCACGCCTGTGATCATCGGTGCAACGTCCCGTCTTCATCGTCATTCCCACCGTGGATAAGAAAGACAAAAGCCCTCTAAAACAGAGGGCTTTGACAGGATCGAAGAACGCCGTTATTCCACGGTCGGCTCTGATGCGTCATCGAGTTCCAAGCGTGTGACGCGCTGCAAACCACGTGGCAACAAGGCCCCGCGTCGGCCGCGTTCACCACGGAAGTTCTCCAAGTCTGACGGCTTGAGACCCAACTTACGCTTACCGGCATGCAACGTAATGTGGCTGCCTTGTGGCAACACCGCCAAGTAAGACAAGAACTCTTCGCGGGCTTTTGATCGCGCCGCCGGAATGTTAATGATCTTGTTCCCTTTACCCTTACCGAGTTGCGGCAAGTCTTTGATCGGGAACAGCAACATACGGCCTTCGTTGGTAATGGCCAGAATTTCATCATTGTCCAAATCGGCAATGCGCTGCGGTGACATCACCGTGGCATTTTCCGGTACCGTCAGCAAGGCTTTACCGTTTTTGTTCTTCGAGACCATGTCGGTCCCTTTACAGATAAAGCCGTAACCCGCATCGGAGCCCATTAGCCACAACTGATCATCTTCTGACATCATGACCTGACGCATGCTGGTACCCGGCGTCAAATTCAAGCGACCGGTGACCGGTTCGCCTTGACTACGTGCTGATGGCAGGCTGTGTGATTCCAGCGCATAACTGCGGCCGTCAGATCCCAAGAAGATCGCCGGCTGATTACTCTTACCGCGTGCGTGGGCCAAATAGTTGTCCCCCGACTTATAGCTCAAGGTCGACGGGTCAACCTCGTGGCCTTTGGCGTGACGAACCCAGCCTTTTTCTGACAATACCACGGTGATCGCTTCTGACGGGATCAACTCGCGCTCTGTCAGGGCTTTGGCTTCTTCACGCTCAACCAATGGCGAACGACGATCATCGCCGTATTTCTCGGCGTCGGCCAAAATTTCTTTCTTGATCAGGGTATTCAAACGACGCTCTGAACCCAGGAGTTTTTCTAGCTGATCACGCTCTTTTGCCAGTTCGTCTTGCTCACCGCGAATTTTAAACTCTTCCAGCTTCGCCAACTGACGCAGCTTGATTTCCAAGATAGCGTCAGCTTGAATGGCGCTCAGGTCAAAACGTGACATCAACTCGGCTTTCGGATCGTCCTCGGTACGGATGATCTCAATCACTTCATCAATGTTCAGGTAAGCGGCCAGCAAACCTTCCAAGATATGCAGACGCGCAGTCACTTTGTCCAAACGGTACTGCAAACGACGGCGAACGGTGTCACGGCGGAACACCAACCATTCGTTCAAGATCTCCACCAAACCTTTCACTTCTGGGCGACCATCCAGGCCCAGCATGTTCAGGTTCACGCGGAAGCTTTTTTCCAGATCCGTCGACGCAAACAGGTGATTCATCAACTGTTCGCTATCAATACGGTTAGAACGCGGGACAATCACGATACGGGTCGGGTTTTCATGATCCGACTCATCACGTAAGTCTTCGACCATTGGCAGCTTTTTCGCGCGCATCTGCGCGGCAATTTGCTCCAACAATTTTGAGCCCGACACTTGATGCGGCAAGGCCGTGATCACGATGTCGCCGTTTTCTTTATGCCATACCGCACGCATGCGAATGCTGCCTCGCCCCGAGCGGTAGACCTTCTTAATGTCCACTTTAGAGGTGATGATTTCGGCTTCTGTCGGGTAGTCTGGTCCCTGGACAAAACCCATTACCTCATCGAGATCGGCTTTCGGGTGTTCAAGCAAATGCACGGCGGCATTGGCCACTTCACGGACATTGTGCGGCGGAATATCCGTCGCCATACCCACGGCAATACCGGTGATACCATTGAGCAAAATGTGCGGCAAACGCGCCGGCATCATTTTTGGCTCTTTCATGGTGCCATCGAAGTTCTGACCCCAATCAACAGTGCCTTGACCCAATTCGTTCAGTAATATTTCCGAAAAACGGGACAAGCGCGATTCGGTATAACGCATTGCGGCGAACGATTTCGGATCATCCGGTGCACCCCAGTTACCCTGACCATCCACCAACGGGTAGCGGTAAGAGAACGGCTGCGCCATCAGTACCATGGCTTCATAACACGCAGAGTCACCGTGTGGGTGGTATTTACCCAACACGTCACCCACGGTACGGGCGGATTTCTTGTATTTCGCAGTTGCTGACAAGCCCAGTTCTGACATCGCATAAATAATACGACGCTGTACTGGCTTGAGGCCATCACCGATAAACGGCAAGGCACGATCCATGATCACGTACATGGAATAATTCAGATAAGCATCTTCGGTAAACTTCCGTAGCGGAAGCTGCTCGACGCCATCCATTGAGACATCAGTCATCGTTGGGTATTCCGTTTCATCTTGCTCGGTGCAGGCCGGCTTATTGCGCCCACCTGCCCATGATTTTGATTGCGATAGACGCACACATCAGGCTGTCACGCAACGCGCGCGTAAACGCGATCACGTGACGTCCCACGGTTACATGTCCGCTTTGTCGCCTTTGCTCTGCAACCAATGACGACGATCTTCTGCGCGCTTTTTGCCCAATAGCATGTCCATCATTTCATTGGTCTGGCTATCGTCATCGATCGTCAACTGCACCAAACGGCGCGTGTTCGGATCCATCGTGGTTTCACGCAGCTGCAGCGGGTTCATTTCACCCAGCCCTTTGAATCGCTGCACGTTCACTTTGCCACGTTTGCCACTCAAGCGCACCAGTACCCCTTCTTTCTCGGCGTCATCCAAGGCGTAATACACCTCTTTGCCCAAGTCGATACGGTACAACGGCGGCATCGCGATATACACGTGACCGGCACGCACCAAGGCTTCAAAGTGCTTCATGAACAAGGCACACAGCAGGGTCGCGATGTGTAGACCATCGGAGTCCGCATCGGCAAGGACACAGATTTTACCGTAGCGCAGGCCGCTCAAATCGTCGCTGTCAGGATCAATCCCCAAGGCCACAGAAATGTCGTGCACTTCTTGTGACGCCAATACCTGATCGGCAGAAACTTCCCACGTGTTCAAGATCTTACCGCGCAACGGCATGATCGCTTGGAACATACGATCACGGGCCTGCTTGGCCGAGCCCCCTGCCGAGTCCCCTTCCACCAAGAAAAGTTCGGTGCGGTTCAAGTCTTGCTGCGAACAGTCCGCCAATTTACCCGGCAGTGCTGGGCCTGAGGCGATTTTCTTACGCACCACTTTTTTGCTGGCACGCAAACGGCGGTGGGCGTTGGCAATACACACCTCGGCCAATTGCTCAGCCAATTGCGGACGCTCGTTCAGCCACAAGCTGAAGGCATCTTTCACTACGCCGGACACAAACGCCGCACACTGGCGCGACGATAAACGTTCTTTGGTCTGACCGGCAAACTGCGGATCCTGCATTTTCACCGACAGCACGTACGCACACCGTTCCCAGATGTCATCGGCCGTCAGTTTCACGCCACGTGGCAACAGGTTACGGAATTCACAGAATTCACGCATCGCATCAAGCAAGCCCTGACGTAAACCGTTGACATGGGTACCGCCTTGCGCGGTTGGGATCAAGTTAACGTAACTCTCACCCACCAACTCGCCCCCTTCCGGCAACCACAACAGCGCCCAATCAGCCGCTTCTGTCTGGCCGCTGAATGCACCGGTGAACGGGTCTTCCGGTAACAGGGTGTAACCTCTGACACCCTCTAACAGGTAGTCTTTCAGGCCATCGTCATAACACCAAGTCAGGGTTTCATTGCTGTTTTTGTCGGTAAAGACAATTTCCAGCCCTGGGCACAGTACGGCTTTGGCTTTCAGGTTGCTCTTTAGGCGTGATACGGAGAATTTCGGGCTGTCAAAGTACTTGGGATCCGGCCAAAAGTGCACACTCGTGCCTTTTGCGCGGCGGCCACAGGTGCCAATGACTTCCAATTCGGAGACTTTATCGCCATGTTCAAAGGCGATTTGATAAATTTGGCCATCGCGTTTTACCGTGACTTCAACACGGGTCGACAGGGCGTTCACGACCGAGATCCCTACCCCGTGCAAACCACCCGAGAACTGGTAGTTTTTGCCCGAGAATTTACCCCCGGCATGCAGTTTACACAGGATCAATTCGACCCCGGACACGCCTTCTTCTGGGTGGATATCAACCGGCATACCCCGGCCATCATCAATCACTTCAAGGGATTGGTCCGTATGGAGAATGACTTCAACTTTACGGGCATGGCCAGCCAAGGCTTCATCGACACTGTTATCGATGACTTCTTGGCCAAGGTGGTTTGGCCGAACCGTGTCGGTATACATACCCGGACGGCGGCGGACTGGCTCAAGGCCATTTAGAACCTCAATGGCTCCAGCGTTATAGCTTTGCTCTGTCATAATTACGGAAAGTACGGAATGTTTTTGTCACAATAGTCAGTAACCCCCACTTGGTTGTCAAGCGAGGGTCGAGAATGCGGCCCACTGTCGTGAGTCGAGCTTGATCAAAAAAGGGCGTTAAAGCCCTAAAAAATCGATGATTTGTGCTGGGTAGCGGTCAAAACCGATAAAACTGTGATCGCCATCAGGTTCAATATTTGACCGGCAAGTCGCGTACTTCTGCACCGCTTGGCGATAGTCTAAGACTTCATCCCCTTCCTGTTGTAACAGCCATAGCTGCTCAGGGTAAGCGATGTGAGTCACGTCAAGTTGGCGCAAGGCATCCATGTGATGCGGGGCTAACCAGTAGCGCTCACCCGTGTACGGGTTTTCCTGCTCACCCAAGTAGTCTTGCAGTAATTCATACGGTTTTACGGCCGGATTCACTAATACCGCCGGCAATTGGTAACGCGCATTAAGCCAGGTGGATAAGTATCCGCCAAGCGAACTGCCGACCAATCCAATGCGGTATTCTCCCGCCAATGACGTCACTAACTCATCCAGAAACGCAGCCGCGTCAGCGGGATAACACGGGATCTGCGGGGCTTCAACCCGAATGTCCGGTCGCACGCGTTGGCAATAGTCGGCCATCAATGTGGCTTTCAGCGACTTCGGTGAGCTGTTAAACCCATGGATATAGAGTAGCAACGGTTTCATTTAATATCCTGCAGCATCAAAATGCGGTGTGAAAGCGTGCCCTTCTAAGCGCTGCACGTGCGTCTCCAACTCGCCATTGGCCTTGAGGGTCAGTAATCGCCAACCGGGGTTTTTCTGATCCAAGGCAAAGTCATGGGAATCGGGCTGGAACTGAATACACGTTGACGGCGTGGCTAACACGCGGACACCCTGATGGTAACGATCCAATTCTTGGTGAATGTGGCCACATAATACGGCGCGCGCCTGCGGGTGGCGCGCCACGACCTGCCAGAATGCGTCGGCATTGTGCAACTGGTGCTGATCGAGCCATGTACTGCCCGCAGGCAACGGATGGTGATGGAGCAACACCACGGCATGGCGTTCAGGGTAACGGGTCAGTACCTCATCCAGCATCGCCAGTTGGCTGTCACTGAGCTCACCGTGCGGCACACCCACCACTTGGCTGTCGAGTAAAATGACCTGCCAATGGTCGCCGGCCAAGACATGATGGCACGGTTTGATTTGCGGTGACGGCAACATCGCCTGCATGCTGGGTTGGTAATCGTGGTTACCCGGCAGCCAGAAACACGGCTGCGACCAGCGTGCGATACCCTCGCTAAAGCGCTGATAGGAGGCCTCGGTGTGATCTTGCGAGATGTCGCCCGTGGCAACGATAGCGTCAAACGGGCATGCACTGGCCGCGATCCCATCCAGCACGGCATGGAAACTGTCTTTTGTCGCGACGCCCAGTAAGCTACCGCCATCATTGGCAAATAAGTGGGTGTCGGTAATTTGAAGTAGCACCACGCTAGCGGGGTCCGCCTGTGGCAGCGTGTAGTTCTGCAAAACGTCAAAAACCTTGTTTATCTAAATTAACATACCGACTGTCTGCTGATCCCGTTCTTAAGACAATAGGCTAACCAATCACCCAGAAAACGATTCACTTGATGTTTTTCGTCTTTCTGATGCATACGTAAATTAGGGTAATCATACCGCGCCTTCAAGCGGGAAGTCTGCTGAGCAGAACACACTTCTGCGACCCTTGCATCATGGTACAAGCGAATCGTCATTTTTGGGATCAGGTAATCAGGAACGATCTCGCCTGTCTCGCTCGTGACCAAATCCAGTGTGATCACCGTGGTATAGCGGGTCGATTCTGTCACAGTCAGGTGATATTCCTGATCCAAGACACGGTAAACGCAGCGATCCCCCACCTGATCGCTCTTTGGCAACAAGGGGAGCAATTTCGCATAATTGGTTTCGTAGAGCCGCATGATACCAGCAAAATCAACAGAGTATCGCTTATTCAATCGTTTTCCTTTGGGGTTGTCTAGGCAGGATTGGCTCCTGCTTGCAAACGTGCATAATTCAATTGCAACCATTGTAGCGCAATGATGGATGCCGCATTTTCAATTTTACCCGATTCGACCCACTGATAGGCTTGATCGCGAGACAGAACGTGCACACGAATGTCTTCGCCTTCTTCTGCTAACCCATGAATACCTTTGGCCGTAGTGCTATCGACCCGACCGACAAAGATATCCAAGGTTTCCGAGCAGCCACCCGAGCTGGACAAGTAACGGGTAATTTTATGCAGCTCACTGACCGTGACACCGGCCTCTTCCACCGCTTCACGGCGCACCACCTCTTCCGAGATCTCATCAGTTTCAATGATGCCCGCCACAATTTCCATCTGCCACGGTGAACACTCAGCCGCCAAGGCACCCACACGGAACTGCTCAACCATCACCACACTGTCGGTGATCGGATCATACGGCAATAATGCCGCGGCATGACCGCGTTCAAACAACTCGCGTGTCATTGGCTCGCTCCAGCCCCCGGCAAACAAGCGATGACGAAAACGGTACTGCGCCATGGTAAAAAAGCCTTGGTACAACGGCGTTATCGACAAAACATCGACATCGTCACGGGTAAACTCTGGATGGGATACGTCTGTGTTCACCATGATTTTCCTCTCATTCCCTGCGAAATATGGGCTTCCTTGCTGGAAGGACGGGTTATTTTTTCATCCCTCTTGCCAAGCAGCAATGATTTAATTCAACATTAGTGACAATTATTATGATTTTATTTAAGTCAATTTCAATGGCCGATCGAGTAGAATTCAATTAGCTGCATTAAAAAGATGTAAATTAAAGTAAAATCGTAAATTGATCAGTTTCTGGCAAGGAAACATACGTTAAACTGACTCCTTGCTCTTAATTTTTATCAGGACCAGGAAAGGCATACATGAAAAAATTGCTTCCGCTTATTGTTAGCGTTGCGCTTGGTGGCTTCAGTCACATGGCACTGGCTGATGATCTCGCCGAAATCTATCAACAAGCCAAACAAAATGACCCTCAACTGTTGCGTTCAGCAGCAGATAAAGATGCGGCTTTTGAAGCCATCAATTCAAGCCGAAGTGCCTTGTTGCCACAGATCAATCTGACTGCCGGTTATAACACCTTTTTCCTTGACGGCGATAATGCACCGGATGGATTCAATGGTGGCGTTAACCTGAGCCAAACACTGTACAACCGCACCAGCTGGATCAATCTAGATATCAGTGAAAAAAGAGCGCGTCAAAGTGATGCCTCTTACGCTGCATCCCAGCAAGGTTTGATCCTACAAGTCGCGGATGCATATTTTGCTGTCCTGCGTGCGACCGATGATTTGGCGTTTGTACGCTCAGAAAAAGCCGCGGTCGGCCGTCAATTAGAGCAAACCAAACAACGTTTTGAAGTCGGCTTGTCAGCGATCACTGACGTGCATGACGCTCAAGCTCAGTATGACAGCGTATTGGCCGATGAAATTTTGGCTGAAAATGCACTGACAAACAGCTACGAAGGCCTGCGTGAAATCACCGGTCAAGAGCATCGCGACCTGAGCATTCTCGACACCAACCGTTTTGCCGCTAGCGCGCCACAAACGCAAGTGGTCGATCTGATCAAAAGTGCTGAGCAACAAAACCTCACTTTGCTAACGTCACGCATTTCACAAGACATTGCGCGCGATAACATCTCCGTTGCTCAGTCGGGTCACCTGCCAACCTTGTCGTTCAATGCAGGCTACAACTACGACGAAAAACAAAATGCGGATGACGGTACCATCAATGCGGGCATCCAGTTAGACCTGCCTGTGTACACCGGTGGCCGTACCACGTCAGAAGTGAAGCAAGCACAATACGCCTATGTGTCGGCGAGTGAAGGCTTGGAAGGCGAATACCGTACCGTTGTGAAAGACGTGCGTGCCTTCTACAACAACATTAACGCGTCTATCGGTGCATTGCGTGCTTACCAACAGTCTGTGGTTTCCGCGAAATCTGCACTGGAAGCAACAGAAGCCGGTTTCGATGTGGGTACCCGTACGATCGTTGATGTACTGGACTCGACCCGTCGTTTGTATGATGCCAACCGTCAGCTTGCCAATGCACGCTACGACTACATCATCAGTCAGCTTCAGCTAAAACAGGCGGTCGGCTCACTGAACGAGCAAGACATTCTGGATGTGAATGCAGGTTTGAAAACCGCCAAGAAATAAGCATTAACACCGTGTCGTGACCCATCACAACGCACAAACAAAAACGCCCTCATCATGAGGGCGTTTTTTTATCGTTAATTTAAGGCGCGCGAGGCTTAACCGCGACCACCGCGGATCGCTTCAATGATTTCAGTGGTTGAACAGCCGTCTTCAAAGTTCAGCACCAACACTTGGCCACCAGCAGCAATCACTTCCTGTCCACCGGCAATATCTTCCGGCTTGTAGTCACCGCCTTTCACGAGAATGCTTGGTAACACTTCACTGATCAAACGCTGTGGGGTGTCTTCGCCAAATGGCACCACCCAATCCACGGCGCCTAACCCGGCCAATACCGCCATACGGCGATCTTCCGGGTTCACCGGACGACCAGGGCCTTTTAGCGCCTGTACAGAGCGGTCAGTGTTCACTGCCACAATCAGGCGGTCGCCCAGTTTTGCCGCTTCATTCAAGTACGCCACATGGCCAGCATGCAAAATGTCGAAGCAGCCATTGGTCATGACGACTTTTTCACCGCGAGCACGTGCCGCACGTACTGCATGCTTAAGTTGGGTTTCGTTGATCACACCAAAACCGCTGTCTTGGCTACCGTGGATCGCTTCGGTCAGTTCAATGGTCGACAAGGTCGATGTACCCAACTTACCGACAACGACGCCTGCAGCGGCATTCGCCAGCTTACACGCATCCGACAATGATTTGCCCGCCGCCAGCGAGGCCGCCAGTACCGAAATCACCGTATCACCGGCACCGGTCACGTCATACACTTCTTTGGCCTGCGTGGGCATGTGCAGCGGCGTGCGATTGCCTTTTTGCAGCAAGGTCATGCCTTGCTCACTGCGGGTGACCAGCAGGGCTTCAAAATCAAATTGGTCGATCAAGGCCAAGCCTTTTTCCACCAACTCATCATCGCTACGTACCTTACCGACCACGGTTTCAAACTCCGACAAGTTCGGTGTCAGCAGCGTGGCGCCACGGTAACGGGCAAAGTCCGCGCCTTTCGGATCAACCATGACAGGCAAACCGTGTTCACGCGCCAACTGGATCATGGCTTGTACGTGCTCAAGCGCCCCTTTGGCGTAATCAGACAGTACCACCACCGAGGCTGACGTTAACGCCTGCGCCATACGCGGCAAAATCGTCTCTGCCGGTACATCGTGGAAGCCTTCTTCAAAATCCAGGCGGATCATCTGCTGGCCACGGCTCATCACGCGTAGCTTGGTGATCGTCGGGTAGGCTGCCAAGGTCACGAAATCACACTGCACATCCAGTGAGCTGAGTTTTTCAGTCAGCGCTTTGGCTGGCTCATCAATCCCGGTCAATCCGACAAGGCGCGCATGGCCGCCCAACGTGGCAATGTTCATCGCCACGTTCGCGGCGCCACCCGGACGTTCTTCAACCTGATCAACCTTGACCACGGGTACAGGGGCTTCGGGAGAGATACGGCCCGTCGGCCCATACCAGTAACGATCCAGCATGACGTCACCCACAACCAGCACACCGGCTTGATCGTAATCAGGAAGAGTCAGTTTCATTTTTTTCTCCGGGAATAGAATAACCTTGAAATATTAACACAAAGCCAATTTAGCATGCATCACAGCCGCGATAATTCCTTCCCCTCGCGCCACGTTACAGCTTCCCGTGGCAGTATAGGGCAGGATCCATGGCGTATCATCGCGCATAATCACGGATCCATAGGCCGAATGGCCGGTTTTGCTGATGTACCTGCCCGTCTAACGGCCACTCTAGCTATATACCTGTCTATGTATCTCCGCTATGACTCGGCCGATGCGTCAGCCTCGTCCACCAGCAATTGCTGCTGCCAAATCGTCTGCACGGCAGCCCGCTCTTCCAAAAAGGTCTCGTTGTTCACGTAAGCCGGCAGGCCTAACAAACTCAAACGGTGGATTTCATCGCGCATCACACAGTAAGCCTGTTTCAATTGCATGGCTTCCTGCGGCGCCAAGATGGCGTATTCCGCCATGATTTCAAACAACCGCATATTGTCAGACCAACGGGTCAATGCGCGTTCGTTGGCGGCATGGCGCAACACCAAATATTGCGCGAGAAACTCAATGTCGGTGATCCCGCCTTGGTCTTGCTTCAACCCAAACATGCGCGCCTGTTTGCCCCCCAGATGTTCACGCATTTTATGGCGCATGGTCACCACATCATGACGCAAGCGTACCGCGTCACGGGGGTGCATTAAGATTTGCTCACGCACGGCGGCAAAACCCTGTTGCAATGCGTGATCACCATAAATCATCCGGGCACGTACCAAAGCCTGATGCTCCCACGTCCACGCTTCGGTTTCCTGATACTCGGCAAAGGCTTCCAGCGTGCTGACTAACAGGCCCGATGCACCCGACGGACGCAAGCGCACATCCACCTCGTACAACACCCCAGATGCCGTGCGGGTCGAGAACAAGTGGACGATGCGCTGCGCGAGGCGCAGATAAAATTGGCGGCCATCGATTTCTTTCGGGCCGGTGGTATAGACGCTATCCGGGCAATCGTGCAGGAACACTAAATCCAAATCGGATCCGTAGCCTAACTCCCAGCCGCCGACCTTGCCGTAACCCAAGACACCAAAGCCACGCCCATCGCGTTCCAGTACATGGCTCGGCTCACCGAATTTCGCCACCATCTGTAACCACGCTTGGTGCACCACGGCTTCAACAATGGCTTCCGCTAAATAGGTTAAGTGATCACTCACTTTCATTAAGGGCAACACATCGGCAATGTCTGCCGCTGCAATCCGCAGCAGCTGCGTTTGCTTAAACTGACGGATCGCCTCCATCTGTTGTTCCATGTCTTCTTCAGGGATACGCGCTAAATACTCGCGCAACTCATCGCCGTAATTGGTCAACGGCGTCGGGCTGTACAGGTGCTGCGGATCCAGCAATTCATCGAGCAAAATCGGGTATTGCGACAACTGCGCAGCGACCATCGGACTGGCCGCACACAGGCGCACCAACTGATCTAAGGCTGAAGGGTGTTCGCTCAGCAATTCCAAATAGGTGGTTCGGGTGGCAATGCGCACAATCAGCTTGCTGACGCGCTCTAACACGGCCGCCGCATCTTCCCGATTCACGATCAACGCCAACACCGTTGGCATTAAACGCGCTAACACTTCACGTCCGCGTGGGCCTAACGTGCGTTTGGACAGCTCGGTTTTCATGTTACCCAGCAGCGTGACTTGGGCCTTCGCATCCGAGGCTTGTAGTTCGGTCAAAATGCTCAACACCACATCGGGATCTTTCACCATGTTCCACATTTCATGGTATTGCGCTGCCGCCTCACAATGACCTTCGTCTTCATCGGCACCGATAATGTCGTCAAAGACCGCATGAATGGCCTGCATGTGCTGGTCGGTCGCGACCATCAGTGCCGCCCAATCGTCGAACCCCATCGCCAACGCCAACCGGCATTGATCCAACGGTTTATCCGGCAGGGTTTGGGTTTGTTTGTCATCAATGGCTTGCAGCAAATTTTCAAGTCGGCGTAAAAACGCATAGCCTTGTGCCAGCTCATCGACTTTCGCGCACGGCAACAAGCTTTGCTCGCGGATCGCACTCAAGGTTTCCAATAAGCCGCGACCACGGAGATCGGGGCTACGCCCGCCACGAATCAACTGAAACGACTGCGCAATAAACTCGACTTCGCGGATCCCGCCGGCACCCAGCTTGATGTTGTTGTGTAACCCGCGGCGACGCACTTCGCTGCTGATCATCGACTTCATACGACGCAATGACTGGATCGCACTAAAATCAATATAGCGACGGAACACAAACGGGCGCAGCATCTGGCGTAACTCTTGGTACTGGGTAAAGCTTTCGCGCCCCATCACACGGGCTTTGATCATGGCGTAACGCTCCCAGTCCCGCCCCTGCTCTTGGTAGTAATCTTCCAGCGCAGCGTAGCTCATCACCAATGGGCCACTGTCGCCAAACGGACGCAAGCGCATGTCGACCCGATAGCAGAAACCGTCATAGGTTTGCTGATCCAACGCTTTGATCAAGCGTTGCCCTAAGCGGGTGAAAAATTGGGCATTGGCCAAACTGCGACGTCCCCCTTGGGTTTCGCCGTTTTCAGGGTAGGTAAAGATCAGATCGATATCGGACGAAAAGTTCAATTCGCCGCCACCCAGCTTTCCCATGCCAAGGATCAGCATCGGTTGGGCTTCCCCCTCGGCATTAGTTGGCGTACCCCACTCCTGACAACTTTGCGCATACAGCCAGTTATAGGCCTCCATGATCATGGCTTCCGCCAATTGCGACAGGTGCGCCAAGCTGGCGGTCAGTGTGCCGTGCCCGGTGAAGTCATGCCACGCAATCCACACCATTTCTCGGCGGCGGAATTGACGTAAGGCACGATGCAGACCGTTTTCATCGGTCACCTCGGCCAATAGCTGTGCCAAGGTCTCTCGGTATCCCGCCTGACGATCGGTGTCATCCAGATGGGCATCCAGCCAAGGCAGCAAGGTGGCATCGCGGGCGATCGAAGCGGTAATAAAATCGCTGTAGCCCAACACTTGTCGCAACGCCGTTGCGCGATGGGCAGGCCATTGACGCAAGCTGTCGGGCTGCGCGTCGCTTACCTTCTCCCAAGCCTTTTCCATCGCGGCACTGATCAGATCTTGCGGGGTCATAGTGTTTCCTTTTCTATCGAGACACCTGTCGAGACAACAGGTTGGTGTTATCGTCCCAACATAGCATATTGATTACCAAGGCGTGCGTGGAATCGCAGAGCATGCTGCACGGCCAGCAAGACAAAATGCAAAAGCGCGATCACTTACGCGAAAATTTGCCCTTTCCCCTCTCTTGAGGGTGTAGGATAACGGTTCCATTTTTCGGCTTAATCGATCGCACACCATGATACCAACGCCCCCAGAGCCTCACGAGCCTGATCCCCACACAGTCGCGACCCACTATGAATTGAACCCCATGAGCCTGATGGCCTTGGTGCTGTCTTTTCTGTCACTGGCCGTGGTCTCGACCATGATTTTTCTGCCCAAAGGCAGCGATGCCTATCTGCTGCTGTTTGGGATCGACACCTTCATCTGCCTGCTTTTTTGGTGCCAACTGCTGACCGACTTGTGCCGCAGTCCGGCCAAAATCGCGTACTTGAAAGCCCACTGGATTGATTTCATTGCCAGTATTCCGGTGATCGAGCCATTCCGTTTTGCCCGTTTACTGCAAATTTTTCGGGTGATCCGCCTGCTGCGATCCAGCCGCCATGTGTTACAACAAATTCGCCAAAACCGCCGAGAAGCGACACTGGCCAGCATCTTCCTCTTGTTAACGGTGTTGGTGTCGGTCGGCTCGGCGATGATCCTGTTGATTGAAGGCGGGGCGACAGGCAGTAACATTCACAGTGCCGGGGATGCGCTGTGGTGGGTGTTTGTCACCATTTCGACCGTCGGATACGGCGATCACTACCCCGTCACGGTAATGGGTAAGGTGCTAGCGGCGGGCATTATTATTTGTGGGGTTGGCTTGTTCGGTATGGTGGCGGGACTCGTCACCACCTTCATTTCAGATCCCGAACAACAGAAAGAGCAGTTGGCCAAACAACATGAGCAGGAATGGCAACACCTGTTGTTACGGCAAGAGCAATTGCTGGCGCGTTTGGAAGCCATTGAACAGCGACTCGCCGGCACAGACAAGCAGGATGCGGAAAAAGAAAACGCAGGAAAAACATAAACCGCGGACACAAAAAAGCCCGATAGCAGAACGCATCGGGCTTTTTACGGACTATCTCGCGCACGGTATCACACGGTATAGCGCAATGGCATCACGGCCAATACGGCGACAAATCAATCCCCATCTGGCGGGTTTGATCCATCGCGTGGATCAATGATTCTTCTTTACGCTGCAACCATTTTTCCATCTGACGACGATCTTCGTCGTCCGCTTGAAGCGGGATGAGCGCACGAATCGGCTCTAACTGACGCAAGTCATCAATCCCCTGCAGGAGATCCAGCCACGGCATTCTGAATGTCTGACGCTTATCAGCATCATACAGTTCAGCAAAGCTTAGGCCACTCATCAGATTACGCAATAAACGCGGGTGCTGGTCGAGGTAGTCAATACGGTTCAGCTGACGCTCGGTCGGAAACACATCTTGCAGTTCCTGCCATGAACGCGCCAGCATGGTATCAGCAAATCCTTTGACCGGCTCTGCCAGACGGTGGCGGGCTTTGTCGTCAAGGAACGGCTGCCAACCACGGCTAAGGATCCAACGGCTCAGATCCAGCAGCAAGCCACAGTAACGCGCGGATTCAATCAGCAGCAAGGTATCTTCCGGCGCCGGCAAATCATCACGGTGCGCTTCGATCTGCTTGATGAGCGCTTTTCGGCAATCGAGCTTGCGCAAGGCATAACCTTTTTCTGCCAGCAAATCCCCTAATCCTGCGGATTCCGCGAGCCAATCCAGTTCGCCTTCCAGCCATTGCAATTCTTGACGCAACAGGGCGCTGGCACGACGCGGGATCATCCCGCCGAAGGTCACAAAGGTTTGGCGTAATAACCCAAGCGCTTGCTGGATTTGATCCAGAGCGGCTTGTTCTTGGCGTTCGGCAAAAATTTGTTCGTGGTAATGCCAGTGACCCAACGCATGCTCAAGGGTTTTGACGAACACCGTTTCCACGTTGTCCTGCTCACCCAATGGCACACTGCTCAATGGCTTCACTTGATCGCCAGCGTAGTCGGCTGCCAACCGGTAGCCACGCGCCGCTTTGCTCAGGTTACCCAAGCGCATACCGCCTTCGGTACACAACTCACGCGCCAGCGTAAATAAAGCGTCCGTTTGCCCGGATTTCAGCTCCAGTTCGACTTCACAGATCGGGAAGGTCTTGCCATTCGCCTTGACATCCCCCTGATCGAAAGCCAGTTCCACTTGCGAGCCATCAGGCATCGCAACCAGCCATTGCTGGCGGACAAAGTCGGTGGAAAACAGCGGATTAAGCTGCTGCTGAACCTGTGCAATCTCGAATCCTTCAGGCCACGCATCGGCGGGGTGAAGCATCAGCTCCGGCGTGGTACCGGTGGTTTCAGCATTGTATTCTGGGCGCTGGTGTAAGCCAGCCACCACTCGCCCTGCGGTTTTCAATGTTTGAACAAACACATCGTCGAAACGACGAATACGCAGGCCGATATCGTGCTGGCGAAGAATTTGGTCTGGGGTGTCAAAGTAGACGTTACCAAGGGCACGACGACTTTGTTGCAGAATTTTGAGTGCTGCGATCTTGCGCAATAATTGACTCGAAAATTCTGGCGAGACGAAAAACTTCAGTTCTATCTCGGTTTCCATAGTTATACCTATAAACAGTGGCAAACCAAGGATATTGGCAATTTCATTCGGGGGCAAGCACGAAATTTAATCAAATCGTTGATCGAAATTAGTTCCCCTATACAGACTTATGCGTTACCATTCGCGCCTTAATGACCATCGCTCAAGAATTCGCCAATCCGGCTCTTTCTAGGTTATTCGGCTATGCCTGTAAATACAATTATGGGGCTCTTTGCTAAATCCCCAATCAAACCGCTGCAACGCCACGTTACTCGCGTAAATGAGTGTTGCGAACTGCTTGTCCCTTTCTTCGCTGCCTGTGAGGCGGGAGATTGGAATAAGGCGTCCATTTTACGCGAACAAATCTCGCAGATTGAAAAAGATGCGGATGTACTAAAGCGTGAGATCCGTCTGAAACTTCCTCGTGGTCTGTTTATGCCAGTCGACCGCACTGACATGCTCGACCTCCTTACCCAGCAAGACAAATTGGCGAACCTCGCCAAAGACATCGCCGGCCGCGTTTTGGGTCGACAATTGCAAGTCCCTTCCTCTATGTACCCTGACTTTGTGGCATACGTACAACGTTGTCTCGACGCGGCGAATCAAGCCAGTCGTGTCATCAACGAATTGGACGAACTGCTAGAGACAGGTTTCAAAGGTCGTGAAGTCACGCTAGTGGCGGAAATGATCAACCAACTAGATGTTATCGAAGATGATACTGACAGTATGCAAATCATCCTTCGTCAACAACTAATGGCCATCGAAGACCAACACAGTCCGGTGGATATCATGTTCCTCTACAAGATCCTCGAGTGGGTTGGCGGAATTGCCGACCAAGCGCAACGCGTGGGCTCGCGTCTTGAAATCATGCTATCGCGCTCGTAGCGAGAGAATGTAACTAAAACAAGGTTTTACAATGGAAATCCTGACTAACTATGGCACCATGATTATTTTGGTGGCGGCTTTCTTTGGTCTTTTGATGGCGATTGGTATTGGTGCGAATGACGTTGCCAATGCGATGGGTACCTCTGTCGGTTCTAAAGCGCTGACAGTCAAGCAAGCAATTATCATTGCGATGATTTTTGAATTTGCGGGTGCTTACCTTGCCGGTGGTGAAGTGACTGACACCATCCGTAAAGGCGTAATCGACATGTCTTACTTTAGTGCCCAGCCTGAAGTGCTGGTGTACGGTATGATGTCTGCCCTGCTGGCTGCAGGTACATGGCTACTATTGGCGTCTTACATGGGCTGGCCGGTTTCGACCACACACTCCATCATTGGTGCCATTATTGGTTTCGCGTGTATCTCTGTCGGCCCAGAAGCAGTGTCGTGGAGCTCTGTACAAGGTATCGTAGGTAGCTGGTTGATCACACCGTTGATCTCTGGTCTGTTTGCTTATGGTATTTTTGTCAGTGCGCAGCGTCTGATCTTCGACACGGATAACCCATTGGTTAACGCTAAGCGTTTCGTGCCTGTCTACATGTTCATTACTGCGATGGTTATCGCGTTGGTGACCATCAAGAAAGGCCTGAAACACGTTGGTCTACACCTTTCTAACGGCGAAGCATGGGCTGCCTCTGTGGTTGTTTCTGCGATTGTGATGGCCTGTGGTTACATCTACATCAGCCGTAAGTACAAAGATGACGATGGCGCTTCATTGGACAGCAACGGCTATGCCGGTGTTGAACGAGTATTCAGCGTGTTAATGGTTGTGACAGCGTGTGCGATGGCGTTTGCTCACGGCTCTAATGACGTAGCGAATGCGATCGGTCCATTGTCTGCTGTTGTATCCACGGTACAAAACGCGGGTCAGCTTGCCGCTGAGTCGACGATTGCATGGTGGATCCTACCACTGGGTGGTATTGGTATCGTGGTCGGTCTTGCGACCATGGGTCACAAAGTGATGGCTACTGTCGGGACAGGTATTACTGAACTGACGCCAAGTCGTGGCTTTGCCGCGCAGCTAGCCACCGCATCAACCGTGGTACTGGCATCGGGTACTGGCTTACCAATCTCAACCACACAAACCCTTGTGGGTGGCGTGATCGGCGTGGCATTTGCTCGTGGTATCGCAGCATTGAACTTGGGTGTGGTACGCAACATTGTGGCTTCTTGGGTGGTTACCCTCCCAGCAGGCGCACTACTTGCGGTCATCTTCTTCTATGTAATGCAAGCAATGTTTGGTTAATCCACGTCAAATCTGGCTTGGGTTCAAAAGAGGGAGGCTTTGCCTCCCTCTTTTCTTGCACCTGTGCCGCAAAGTTTTTAGACTTTGTCCTCTCGAGAAAATAGGCTCTCCCAAGGAATCAAATTGTGAAGCACTTAATCCGCTTACTCATTCTGGCATGCGCTGTTGCTGCCCTGCCAGTCAACGCAGAACAAAGTCGGTATATCTCCGATGACCTGTTCACTTATATGCACAAAGGTCCAAGTACACAGTTCCGCATCATTGGCAGCGTTGACGCTGGCACGAAGGTGGTACTGTTGGAAACGGACAGTAAAACGGGCTACAGCAAAGTTCGTGATAGCCGTGGCCGTACCGGTTGGGTTAACGCGGATTACCTGTCTAAGCAGATGGGCCTGAAAGAACGAGTTCCCGCGCTGGAAAAAGAACTGATGGAAGTCAAAGCCTCACTGGCCGATGCACTGCAGTCTGGCGACACCAAAACCGCCAGTCTTCAGAACACGGTGAAGCTACGCACTGAGCAAATCACTGACTTGGAAACCAAGAACAGCGATCTGAATACGCAGCTGATGGCCTCCCAAGCAGAAATCCGCGAACTCCGCGCCAAGATCGACACGCAGAAGAATGACTTGCTGATGCGCTGGTTCACTTACGGCGGCATGGTTGCCGGTGGTGGCTTGCTGTTCGGTTTGGTCTTGCCACACCTGATCCCTCGTCGTCGCAAGCGTAACAACGGCTGGGCATAAGCCTGACCACTCGCATCCCCTTGCAACAGACGTAAAAAAGGCAGCCTTCTTGGCTGCCTTTTTATTATCTGTATCCTGCCGTTATCACAGGTATCCCGGGATTATTATCGCTATCCCGTGCAAGATCGCCCTCTTACCAAGACGATAACGCGGGCATCGAGATCAAAAACTTCTCAAAGGTGAACGCCACATTACGCGGTGAAATTTGTTTCAATACCACGCCTGGGGCAATCTCATCCCCTTCATACGCTTCTTCCCCGTTCACTTTCACCCAACGGCTGTCCGGGGATGAAGAGTAAATGTGGGTTTGGAAATCCAGCTTAGGAATGCGGTTTTTCATCGCCATGGGCATGTCGGCCAAATCAATGGCTTGATAGTCGACCTTCCCTCCGATAGGAATACCCGCTCGCTCATTTTCCAGCAGCTCAGGCATCGGCGCATCGCCCTCTTCCGTGGCGGCAATGGCGGAACGCAATTGCGCGGCCAGCTCCGGGGAAATGTCGGTGTAATCTAACGCGTCCAGATCCCACGTTTGAGTGGCCGGTTTCGTCGGCGGCACAAATTGGGGCGTCTCATTCATCCCAAGGTTATCGCCCCCTAACGGCTGGTGTGTCGCGGCAATCACGTCAGGATCGGCCGGATGACGGGGCAGCGGCTCGGTATACAAATCCGGGTAACTCAGGCGTTCAATTCCGGCGGGGAAATACGGCTCATCCTGAATCACTTCCACCACCGGCGTCGCGCTCGCTTCTTTGTACACCGGCGGCGTGTCGTCAGACATCGCCGCCACAGACGCAGACACTGTGGACGGTGTCGTCTCAGAAGACGCGCCACTGTACATGCTATACCCGACTAACCCTACCACAGGCAACATCACTAACAACGCCGTACGGTAGCGCTGAGCGCCCCGTTTCGCTGCGGCACGCGGGTCGGTCATCAACTCCGCAAACAGCGAAGAGGAAGCACCGGCTACGCCGCTATTTTGCGATTCCGATTGCGCAATCGCAGATAACAATTTAGACATTAGCTTCTCTCCGCCTGCAATTTCGGCCCGGGTAAATTCAGCGCAGAATCAATCATCATAAGGGTACGTGGGCCGGCAATGCCGTCCACTGACAAGTTCTGCTCTTGCTGGAAACGACGCAGCTTATCCAGCAGGCTTTGACCAAAGGTCTCTTGGCTTTCTGGCAGCGCCCCTAACAAGGTGCTCAACTGGTGATCCAGCCAAATCACGCGCGGGCCGGCTTGCCCATAGCGGATGGCGGCACTGTCACCCAATGGCGGACGCCATAACAAGGTGTAGCGGCCGTCCCAACGGGCATCAAACCACGCCGATGACACCGCAATACGTTCCCCGCTGAGTAACAGCTCCACCTCGTCATCGCGCGTGGCATACACGGTCGCGTAATACTGCGCCCCATCAGGCTCACGCAACGCCACGACCGCTGGGCGGTTGATCTGGCTGAGTTGCGCCAATGTGCCTTTACCGTCGTAACAGCGCAAGGCAATGCGATCGCTGGAGTCACACGTGGCCAAATTCAGCGCCGGATCATAGCCCCATAATCGGTAAAGGGTCTGCATCGCACTCGATTCTGACTGTGCCTGCAACACGGTATAACGCCAGTTCTGTACCGGATCAAGTGGCGCTTGCACCACAATCGTCGGCTCAACGGCGAGCGAGGTTTCGGCAGCGTCAGGTAACAATACCGGAGTCAGTGTGCTATCTGTCGTTGCTGGCGCCACGGTGCTCGCACTGATAGCCGTTGACGGCGTGGCCGTCGCAACCTTGTCACTCGGGCGGGTCGGCAAATCAATCCAGCCTTGCCACCAGCCCACACCCAACGCGATCACAACCCCAGCGGCTAACGCCGACACCGGGAAAGCCCCACGGCGTGATGCGCTGATTTTCTGCGTCGGGGCTTTGCGTGGCAATTGCCAGCTCAGCACTTCGTCACAGGCACGGGTCACAATGTGCTTGTCCAATTGGTGACGCATCGACTGGAAGCCATACAACATGGCTTTGTCACACACCAAGTTGATCAAACGCGGGATCCCCCCTGTGGCGCGAGCAATCTGCAGATTCAACGCCGGGGTAAACACTTGGTGTAAACAATCCACCGCCCGTAAGCGGTAATTCACGTATTCACTGACTTCTTCTTCGTTCAGTGGCAACAGGTGATAACGCGAGGTGATCCGCTGCGCTAACTGGCGCAGGTTTTCTTGTTGCAACAGTTGCTGCAACTCAGGTTGCCCCACCAATACCACTTTCAGCAGTTTGGTGCTGTCCGTTTCTAAATTCGTCAGCAGACGCAGTTGCTCAAGGGCGTCAGGCATCAAATGCTGCGCCTCATCCACCAACAACAGGGTTTGCTTACCGGCTTTGTGGTTGGCCAGCAAATGCTGGTAAATACCGTCGGTTAACTGCTTAATGCTGCTTTGCTCGGTATAACTGATACCCAGCTCATCACTTAAACCGGCCAGCAACTCATGCGTTGACAATGACGGGTTCAGGATCACGGCGACCTGCGTTTCTTGTGGCAATCGCGCCACAAGGCCGCGTAATACGGTGGTTTTACCGGTACCGACTTCACCAGTCAGTAGCCCGAAGCCACCGCCGCCACCCAGACTCGCCAGCATATGCGTCAACGCTTCACGGTGACGCTCGCTTAAATAAAGAAAGCGCGCGCTAGGGACAATCGAAAACGGCGATTCCGAGATCCCAAAAAAATCCTTGTACATGCTGTAATTCTCGCAATGAGTCGAAGGAGATAAAAAGCAACGTTACCTTTACCGCCGCTGAATGTATAGGGGGAAGGCGATTGCGATCACGACAATTCATATCAGGTCGCGGGATGTTAGTGATAATTGTGCAGTTTGATATAATTCTTACACAAAACTATGGCACTCCCTCAGAAAAGGTGACAAGCGTGGAGAAATATTTAGTCGGCGGAGCGGTGCGGGATGCACTGCTTGGCCTACCCGTAAAAGATCAGGATTGGGTCGTGGTTGGCACCACACCGGCAGAGATGCTGGCTCAAGGGTACACCCAAGTCGGCAGTGATTTCCCCGTCTTCCTGCACCCGAAAACCAAGCAAGAATACGCCCTCGCCCGCACCGAACGAAAATCCGGCGCAGGCTATACCGGCTTTGTCTGCTATTCCGCCCCCGACGTGACACTAGAGCAAGACTTGATGCGTCGGGATCTGACCATCAATGCCATCGCGCAAGCCAATGACGGCACCCTGATTGATCCGTATCAGGGGCAACAGGACCTCGACCAACGTGTCCTGCGCCACGTCTCTGACGCGTTTGTGGAAGATCCGCTGCGCGTCTTGCGTATTGCTCGCTTTGCCGCACGCTTCGCCCATTTGGGCTTTACCATTGCGCCCGAAACCATGGCGTTAATGCAGGACATGGTGGTTGCCGGTGAACTGGCGGCCTTAACGCCAGAGCGCGTCTGGCAAGAATGGGAACGCTCACTGCATACGGCTAACCCGGAAGTGTTTCTTACCGTGTTACGCCAATGCGGGGCTCTGGCCGTGATCATGCCGGAAATCCACGCCCTGTTTGGTGTGCCGCAACCGGAAAAATGGCACCCAGAAATTGACTGCGGTATCCATACCTTACTGGTAGCGGCGCAAGCCGCACAGCTGAGTGCGTCCCCGATCATTCGTTTTACCGCGCAGGTGCATGATTTGGGTAAAGCCCTGACCCCGGAAGCTGAATGGCCGAGCCACAGAATGCATTGCCAAACCGGGTTAGGCGCCATTCGTGCATTGTGCCAACGCTTGCGCGTCCCCAATGAGTACCGCGATACCGCGTTAATGGTGTGTGCCCAGCACACCAAAATTCACACCGCCGCCGAACTACGACCGTCAACCTTCATCAAGATTTTTGATCAGATGGATGCATGGCGTAAGCCCGAGCGTGTCGAACAACTGGCGTTGTGCTGTCGGGCCGATGTCCGTGGCCGCACCGGGTTTGAAGAGGCGGAATACCCGCAGGCTGACATTCTGCAGGCCGCGTTTCTTGCCGCGCAAAGCGTGGCCGTCAAGCCCGTCATTGATGATGGGTTTACCGGCCAAGCGATCAAAGAAGAGCTCGGCAAGCGCCGCGCGATCGCTGTACAAGCGGCGCTGGGACGTGACCGCGTCTAGTCCCGTCATCTCAGTAACAACAAAAAAGCCCAGCGATACACGCTGGGCTTTTTTTATTCTCAACACGGCCTCTTAGCCGACCGTTGTCATTACTGGCTGATCAGGAAAGCAATCAAACCGGCGCCCAGTAGCAAGCGGTAAATCACGAACGGCAACATACCAAGACGCGTCACCAACTTCAGGAACACGTGGATACACGCGTATGCGCTCACAAACGACACCGAAATACCGATCGCCAACACATTCAGCTGGATCGGTGTATCACTGCTCACCAAGCCAAGGCTCAGGTAGCTACCCGCCAACAAAATGATAGGAATAGACATCAGGAACGAAAAACGGGCTGCCGCTTCACGGGTGAACCCCAAGTACAACGCCGCCGTCATGGTCGCGCCGGAACGGGAGGTGCCCGGGATCATCGCTGCCGCCTGTGACAAGCCAATGAACACGGCACGTTTCCAATCCGCTTGGTATTCGTCGTCTTTTTGCGTGGCGCGGGCATCGACCCACCACAACAACAAACCAAATACGATGGTTGTGATAGCAATCACCCACGCTGATCGCAGGTACAGTTCAATGATGTCTTTCATGAACAGGCCGAAAATACAGGCCGGAATGGTCGCAATCACAATCATCCATGCCAGTTTGGATTCGGCATTGTGTTGTTTCTTGAAGATCGATCCAATCCACGCTGACAACAGTGATACCACTTCTTTACGGAAGTAGCCGATCACGGCCAACAGGGTACCGACATGCACCGCGACATCAAACACTAAGCCCTGATCGGCCCAGCCGAAGATAGCAGAGGGTAAAATTAAATGGGCAGAACTGGAAATCGGCAAAAATTCGGTCAGCCCCTGGATCAAGGCCAGGATAAAGGCTTCAAAATGACTCATAACGGTTTAACTGTCCTTAAATAACAAAATCGTCCACTGGCCACAGGGCCTGTTCACGATGAAATGCCTGCCACACTTGACGTACTGTGCGGCCATCTAGCGGGATCACCCGCTCCGGGCACAGTTCCATCAATGGACGCAGCACAAACGCGAATTTAAATATATCGGCACGGGGCAACTGCGGCGCAACGTCACTGACGCACTCCCCATAGAGCAGAATATCAAGATCCAAGGTGCGGCTTTGATTCTTCTGCGCGGTCGGGGAACGGCCATACTGCAACTCCAGCTGCTTGAGCGTGTACTGCAGATCGGCCAGCGACAATGATGTGGTAATGGCCACCACTGCATTGTAGAAATTGGGGCCTTCAAAGCCGACCGGCTCAGCCTCATAGATCGTCGACACCGCACACGCCGTCCCTAACTGCTTGAGTTCGGTAATCGCAGCGTGAACATGGTAGTCCCGCTCGATGTTCGATCCCACGCTGATATAGGCGGTGATCACCGGTTGCCTCGTTCAATCTGCACACCCACGCCACGCGCGGCTGGAACGGCACCCGGTTTGGTCACGCGAACACGGATCCAAGGCACGCCAAACTGTGTCATCACCAGCTGGGCGATGTCTTCTGCTACGCGTTCCACCAACAAAAAGCGACCCCCTTCAATGTGCTGAATAATCGCGCCACTCACCGCGGCATAATCCAACGCCAAAGTCACATCATCGTGCGTTGCCGCAGGACGGTTGTCATGTGCCATTTCAACATCAAGCACCAGTTTTTGCTTGATCGTTTGTTCCCAGTCATACACCCCAATGGTGGTGATAACTTCGAGATGTTCGATAAATACTGAATCCATGTTCAATCGCTAATTATGTTAGAGGTCGGATACCTAATTTGAGCCAAAACGCGTATTATCAGGTCGTAAACGTCGATATAGTATGACGTTGATTTAAAAGCTCATCAGGTTGCCTATGAGCCCAAGGGTTTGCACTATACCATATGCCCACAAAAGCAACATAATAGACCAAGGATAATTCGGCGATACTCTCGCCCGTAACGGGAATCCTGCATGACACCATTCGTCCTGTTGATCATCATCAGCGCCTATTTGCTGGGGTCCATCTCCAGCGCCGTGCTGATCAGTCGCCTCTACGGCCTGCCTGATCCACGCGAGTCCGGCTCCGGTAACCCCGGTGCCACCAACGTGCTACGCCTCGGTGGGCGCGGCGCAGCAGCCGCTGTGCTGATCTGCGATATTCTCAAAGGCATGCTGCCGGTATGGCTGAGCTATTTGATCGGCGTGAACCCTTTCATGCTGGGCATCATCGGTATTGCAGCCTGCCTTGGCCACATCTACCCCATTTTCTTTCATTTTCGCGGCGGCAAAGGGGTCGCCACCGCACTCGGTGCCTTAGCCCCGATTGGCTGGGATCTCAGTGGCATGCTGATCGGCGCGTGGCTGCTCACTGTGCTCGTCTCGGGTTACTCGTCTGTCGGAGCAATCACCACCGCACTATTCGCGCCGTTGTTCACATGGTGGGTAAAACCGGAATACACCATGCCGGTCGCTATGTTGTCGTGCCTGCTCGTCTTTCGTCACCATGACAATTTGCGTCGTCTGCTGGCGGGCGAAGAACCGAGAATCTGGCAAAAATTCGCCCGCAAAAACAAAACAACCCCGCCACAGGAGTGATCCTGCGCGGGGTTGTTCATTCTGACTCACCGCACACCGATGACTCGGTGCAGGGAGGCATTATTCCGTTTCGTGGATCGGCTTAAGCTGATCAATCGGCCAACGCGGATGCGCTTTCACGCTCAAATCCATGCTTTCCTGATTTTTCAAACGCTGCATACCCGCATAAGCGATCATCGCCCCATTATCCGTACAAAATTCTGTACGTGGGTAGAACACTTCGCCTTTTAGGTTTGTCATTAGCACGGCAAGCTGCTCACGCAAGTACGTATTCGCACTCACGCCACCCGCAATGACTAAACGCTTGTAGCCCGTTTGCTTCAACGCACGCTTACATTTGATTGCCAACGTGTCCACAACGGCTTCTTGGAAAGCAAAAGCGATATCAGCACGCGTCTGCTCGTCCTCATCATTCGCTCTCACCGTGTTCGCGGTGAAGGTTTTCAAGCCTGAAAAACTAAAATCAAGCCCAGGACGATCGGTCATTGGACGCGGGAACTTAAAGCGCCCCTTCGTGCCCTTTTCTGCCAATTTCGCCAAGCGAGGACCACCCGGATAGTCAAGACCCATGAGCTTGGCCGTTTTATCAAACGCCTCGCCAGCCGCATCATCGACCGACTCGCCCAAGATCGCGTATTCGCCGATCCCTTTGACGTCAACCATCATGGTATGGCCACCCGACACGAGCAATGCCACAAACGGGAACGCCGGTGGATTCTCTTCCAACATCGGGGCCAACAGGTGACCTTCCATGTGGTGAACCGCAACAGCAGGAAGGTTCCATGCATAGGCCAGGCTACGACCAATCGTTGCGCCGACAAGCAGTGCACCGACCAGTCCCGGTCCCGCCGTGTACGCAACACCATCTAAATCAGCCGGCGTTAAACCCGCCTCTTTCAATGCCGCTTTGATCAACGGGATTGTCTTCTTTACATGATCGCGTGAAGCCAATTCAGGCACCACACCGCCATAATCAGCATGTAACTTTACTTGGCTGTAAAGTTCATGTGCCAGAAGGCCTTTTTCATCATCGAAAATAGCCACACCTGTTTCGTCACAGGAGGTTTCGATGCCCAGTATACGCATAACAACCTCTATACTTATGGTAATTGAGGGCAATACTACCGCCCTTGACAGAAATTAACCAGTTCAGGGTTGCAGAATGCTTTACAAATGCCCCCAGATCAGATTAGAATTTCGCACCATTTTTAATCAGCTGACATTATATGATCGTCAGCGTTAATGAATCACTCTGAGGTGAGTATTACATGCCAGTAATCAAAGTACGCGAAAACGAACCGTTTGACGTAGCACTACGTCGTTTCAAGCGCTCTTGCGAAAAAGCAGGTATCCTTTCTGAAGTTCGTCGTCGCGAACATTTCGAAAAGCCTACAACTGTACGTAAGCGTGCGAAAGCAGCGGCAGTTAAGCGTCACCTGAAAAAATTGGCTCGCGAAAACGCGCGTCGCGTTCGTCTGTACTAATCTAACGATTAACAGAAGGATTGCGTAATGACTCTGATCGAACGTCTTAAAGACGAACAAAAGGCAGCAATGAAGGCGAAGGATAAACCTCGTCTTGGTGCTATCCGTTTGGTTTTAGCCGCCATTAAACAGCGCGAAGTGGACGAAAAGATCACTCTTTCCGAAGACGACGTGCTGGCTGTTTTGACCAAAATGGTTAAGCAACGCCGCGACTCGATTGCTCAATATGAAGCAGCGAACCGCCAAGATCTGGCCGATGTTGAACATGCTGAAATCTGCGTATTAGAAGAATTCATGCCCCAGCCATTGAGTGACGACGAAGTCGTTGCCCTATTGGATGCGGCAATCGCTTCTACTGGCGCAACCAACATGCAAGACATGGGCAAACTGATGGCTGAGCTTAAGCCTCAACTTCAGGGTCGTGCCGATATGGGTAAAGTTAGCCAGCTCGTGAAAGCGAAACTCGGTTAATCCCTTACTCAGTTTCTGCAACAAGCCGTGCTCTCCGATTTCGGAATGCACGGCTTGTTTGTATTCTCCTCTCCGCATTTTGACACGACTATCAAACCAAAGCGTTATTCCCTAAATAACCTTTTGCTTTGATGCATCTTCTCTCATCACTTTCAGGTAACACGCGCACTATGGCAGGTAAAATCCCACGTACTTTCATCGATGATCTGATTGCCAGACATGACATCGTAGATATCGTGGATGCCCGCGTGAAGCTCAAAAAGAAAGGCAAAAACTTCGGTGCTTGCTGCCCGTTTCACAACGAGAAAACCCCCTCTTTTTCCGTCAGCCAAGAAAAACAGTTCTACCATTGCTTCGGCTGTGGTGCGCACGGTAACGTCCTTGATTTCGTGATGGAATTCGATCGCCTTGAATTTGTTGAGGCGATTGACGAGTTGGCGTCTCAAGTGGGATTGGAAGTGCCTCGAGAAGAAGGCTCGGGCGGTGGACAACCTATCGCTCGCAGCAAAGAAAAACTCGGCATGTACGAGATGATGGGGCAAATCGGCCAATTCTACCAATCCCAACTGCGCACCCAAGAAGGCAGCGTCGCGATTGATTACCTCAAAGGCCGTGGCCTGTCTGGGGAAATCGTCCAGAAATTCGGGATTGGCTTTGTGCCGGATCAGTGGGACCTTGTTCGCACCCGCTTTGGCCGCAATAACGAGGCGCAAGACACCCTCGTCACCGCAGGCATGTTGATCGAAAACGACAACGGCCGCCGTTACGACCGCTTCCGTGGCCGTGTCATGTTCCCAATCCACGACCGCCGTGGCCGTGTGATCGGCTTTGGTGGCCGCGTACTGGGTGATGGCACCCCCAAGTACCTCAACTCACCGGAAACCCCCATCTTCCATAAAGGGCGTGAACTGTACGGCCTGTATGAAGTGCTGCAAGCCTATCGGGAACCCGAGAAGCTTCTGGTGGTCGAAGGGTATATGGATGTCGTGGCATTGGCGCAGTTTGGCGTCGATTATGCCGTGGCCTCACTGGGTACCGCGACCACCAGTGATCATATCCAAACCTTGTTCCGTCAAACCAGTACCGTGGTGTGCTGTTACGACGGTGACCGCGCCGGACGCGATGCCGCATGGCGTGCCATGGAGCAAGCGCTGCCGTATCTCAACGACGGCCATCAGCTCAAGTTCATGTTCTTACCCGATGGTGAAGATCCGGATACCTATATCCGCCAGTTTGGCAAAGACGGCTTTGAACAGCAGATCAACGAAGCGATGACGCTGTCGGAGTTCATGTTCAACTCACTCGTTGCCCAAGTCGACATGAGCAGCAGAGAAGGCAAAGCGAAGCTGAAGACACTCGCCAAGCCACTGCTTGAGAAAGTCGCTGGTGACACGTTGCGTGAGTACCTCCTCAACACACTGGGCTATAATTTAGGGCTACCGCCTGATCAAATTCGCATCGAACTCAAGCGGGATGAAACGCAACGACATCGACCACCTCAGCAAGAAATTAAACGCACCCCGATGCGTGAGGTGATTGCACTGCTCATCCAGCATCCCGATTTTGTGAACAGCCTTGAATTTGAGATGACGGCATTTGAAGGGATCGAGGTTGCCGGACTAAATTTATTGATATCAATAGTTGAAAAGTGCCGTACGAACCCCAATATCACTACAGGCCAGTTACTAGAGAACTGGCGCGGAAGCAAGAACGAAGGCATGTTGGCCCGCTTGGCCGCCTGGGAGCTTCCCCTCAGCAAAGATGAGGATAACACTCTAGATGTATTTTTAGACGCAATGGATAAAGTATTAGACCAGTGCGTTAAACAACAAATCGAAAAGTTGCAGGCTAAATCGAATACCGTCGGCTTATCAGTCGAAGAGAAGCGGGAATTGCAGTTACTCATACTCAACCGTCCCGGCTAGTACGTAGTCATCAATTAAGAAATTTGTTATAATTAATGGTTTGCATCTCTGCATACTACTCTCYCAATCAGACCCTAAGTTGGATATCGTCTATGGAGCAAAATCCGCAGTCACAGCTAAAGTTACTTGTTGCTAAAGGCAAGGAACAAGGCTATCTGACCTACGCCGAAGTAAATGACCACCTACCAGAAGACATCATTGATTCTGATCAGGTGGAAGACATCATTCAGATGATTAATGACATGGGTATCAAGGTAGTTGAAACTGCCCCTGATGCCGATGAACTGATGATGACAGAAGACAATGCGGACGAAGACGCGATTGAAGCCGCGGCGCAAGCCCTTTCGAGTGTAGAAAGCGAAATTGGTCGCACTACCGACCCAGTACGCATGTACATGCGTGAAATGGGTACCGTAGAACTCCTGACCCGTGAAGGCGAAATTGATATCGCAAAACGCATTGAAGATGGTATTAACCAGGTTCAGTGTTCAGTTGCCGAATATCCAACCGCTATCGCATACCTGCTTGAGCAATTCGATAAGGTTGAAGCCGACGAACTGCGTCTGACGGATATCATTTCAGGCTTCGTTGATCCAAACGAAGAAGAAAGCACGGCGCCAACAGCTACGCACATCGGCTCAGAGCTGAGCGGTTCGGATCTTGAAGATGAAGATAAAGATCTTGAAGACGGTGACGATGACGACGCAGAAGAAGAAGAAGATTCAGGTATCGACCCTGAACTCGCACGTGAAAAATTCACGGAACTGCGTCTAGCGTATGACAAAATGGCGCTGGCCATTGATACTAACGGTCGTCAGAACCCAATCACTGAAGTGGCGATTGAAGAGCTTTCTGATATCTTCAAACAGTTCCGTCTGATCCCTAAGCAATTCGATAAGCTGGTTAGCTCACTGCGCGAATCGATGGACAAAGTGCGTACCAACGAACGTCTGATCATACGTATGTGTGTCGACAACAGTAAGATGCCGAAGAAAACCTTCGTCAACCTGTTTGCGGGCAACGAATCATCAAGCGAGTGGATCGACGAAGCGCTTAATTCAGGTAAGCCCTACGCAGAGCGTCTGAAAACGTACGAAGAAGATCTTCGTCGTGCTTCACTGAAACTGCGTATTCTAGAACAAGAAACCGGTCTGTCTATTGAGCGCATCAAAGACATCAGCCGTCGTATGTCTATCGGTGAAGCGAAAGCCCGCCGTGCGAAGAAAGAGATGGTAGAAGCAAACTTGCGTCTGGTTATCTCTATCGCGAAGAAATACACCAACCGTGGCCTACAGTTCTTGGATCTGATCCAAGAAGGTAACATCGGTCTGATGAAAGCGGTTGATAAGTTTGAATACCGCCGTGGTTACAAGTTCTCGACGTACGCAACATGGTGGATCCGTCAGGCTATCACGCGTTCTATCGCGGATCAGGCACGTACCATCCGTATTCCAGTACACATGATCGAAACCATCAACAAACTGAACCGTATCTCTCGTCAGATGCTTCAGGAGATGGGTCGTGAGCCACTGCCAGAAGAATTGGCAGAGCGCATGCAAATGCCGGAAGACAAGATCCGTAAAGTACTGAAGATTGCGAAAGAGCCAATCTCAATGGAAACCCCTATCGGTGATGATGAAGATTCACACCTAGGTGATTTCATTGAAGATACCACGCTTCAGCTACCAATGGATGCAGCAACGGCGACCAACCTACGCATGGCAACCAACGACGTACTCGCAGGCCTTACACCACGTGAAGCCAAAGTACTGCGTATGCGTTTCGGTATCGATATGAACACTGACCACACCCTAGAGGAAGTGGGCAAGCAGTTCGACGTAACGCGTGAGCGTATTCGTCAGATCGAAGCCAAAGCCCTACGTAAACTGCGTCACCCAAGCCGTTCAGACGTGCTACGCAGCTTCCTTGACGAATAATCGTCTCGGATAAAAAAACACAAAAACGGGCCTTGTGCCCGTTTTTTTATATCTCGCCTCCATCCACCATTTTCTCCGTTATCACGCATGTCTTTTCAATGTGTTAGCCTACATGCGATCCACACCTAACTGCGGCACAACCGCCTAAAAAGCAAGCAAAACAAACACTTTATTCGCTAGACAACCCGCAAGCCATCCCATATAATTTCCCGCACACTGGCCCCTTAGCTCAGTTGGTTAGAGCAGGCGACTCATAATCGCTTGGTCGACAGTTCAAGTCTGTCAGGGGCCACCAAATTCGTTCGTAAGAACAAAAAAGGCCGAAGCGGTGAATAACCGCTTCGGCCTTTTTGTATGTCTTTTTTCATCTCGAGAAAGCGACCTGCTGCACTGCAAGCCGCTCATGCTGTCATGACAGGGTTACATTTCCTTCATGGCTGACACCACCGAGGGATCATTAATGAGATTAAACAGCAGGCTCTTTACTGATGAGCGCTGGGCATCCGATAATGCTTTCTTCGGGTTCTCTCTCGATTGCGTCAAAATGTTTTTGATGAACTTACTGTTCGTACCGGAGATTTCATACACAAACCGGAGCGTGTCGAGCAACTCCCCTTGAGGCAAGCTATAAACAGCCATCTCACAACTTAAGCCATCCATGGAAAGGAAGTTATTCACGACCTCCTTGCGCTCTGCATTGAACTTCTCTTTCGCCTCATGGGCGTCAATCAACGCCTGCACTCTCTCGGCGATTGCCACTGGCACTTCCATTATTTTGGTTTGATGATTCATTACAGATTCTCCTGATCTCGCAGAGGGTTAATCACTGGGTCATTGCAGACGGCCGATATGCATTGGCGACATTTACCCATTGTTTTCACCTCCTTATTATAGCGGTATGGTGAACGAGGTCACCAGAATAGCGGTGCTATGATACACCGCATCACTCAGCGGGTAACACAATAACTCGCCACAGCCGCAAAACATTCAGCGTAACCTACGCGCTGACTGTTCTATCAGCATTTTTCTCTGCCACATATTCATCCATGATCCAGCGTCTTGTTCATCTTCACCCTCTCAGCTTCCCTGCTACGTAAAAATGCCCCATTTTTTCCCTCTGCACGCAGCAAATGGTCAACGACAGATCATGATGCTTTACTTAATTAACACAAACAGAACATTTAACACCAATATTACAGGATAATTCACTACCTTAGATCAAATTAGGCAGTTGATTATTTTTTACTTGAATTTAGTTTTGGCATTTAATTTGTGATACGAACCGCAACACACGAGGTTCGTATCGCGTATATTTAAAAACACAGAGAAGATAAAGGAAGCATCATTTTGGTAAAAATAAAAATGTAATCAGCCGTCATAATCATTCAGTTTTGAAATATCACTGCGTTCCTATTCAATCGATTAATAATAATCGGTACGTATTGCTATTTTCATTTTTCCAGCACTTATTTATTTAGATAAGAACCATTTCTTATCTAAATAAATAGGTTAACGATGCTCTACCCTACATAAAACAGTTAACCATAATAAAAAGAGGAAAAAATGGATATTACCCTGACCAGAGCGATTACGCTTAATGATATTAAATTAGCCAAACAACGGTTAACGGGGAAAGTGTATAAAACCGGTATGCCTAAATCAAACTATTTAAGTGAACATTGCCACGGTGATGTTTATTTAAAGTTTGAAAATATGCAGCGTACCGGTTCGTTTAAAATCCGTGGTGCCTTTAATAAATTAAGCGCATTGAGTGACGAAGACCGGAAGAAAGGGGTCGTTGCATGTTCCGCCGGAAACCATGCACAAGGGGTCTCACTCTCCTGCGCCATGCTGGGTATTGATGGCAAAGTGGTGATGCCAACCTGTGCCCCGAAAGCGAAAATTGCGGCCACGGAAGGGTATTCCGCTGACGTGATCTTACATGGCGAATCGTTCAATGAAACCATCGCGAAAGCCAAGGAAATCGTTGAAGCAGAGGGCCGTATTTTCATCCCGCCGTTTGATGATGCGGAAGTCATTGCCGGCCAAGGCACCATTGGCCTTGAGATCCTTGAAGACCTGTATGATGTCGACAATGTGATTGTGCCTATCGGTGGCGGCGGCTTGATTGCCGGTATTGCTACGGCGATTAAATCCATCAATTCAAAAATTAAAATCATCGGCGTACAGTCCGAAAATGTACACGGCATGACCGCGTCTTACCGTGCCGGTGAAATCGTGAATCACCGCACCCAAGGGACATTGGCGGATGGTTGCGATGTCGCACGTCCTGGTGAATTAACATTTGAAATTGTCAAAGAGTTGGTTGACGACATTGTATTGGTCAATGAAGACGAATTATTAAATAGCATGGCTATCTTAATTCAACGAAATAAAGTCATTGCCGAAGGGGCCGGTGCATTATCCATTGCCGCGTTATTAAGTGGGAAATTAGATAACTACATTCAAAACAAAAAGACCGTCGCCATTATTTCGGGCGGTAATATTGATTTGTCTCGCGTATCTCAAATCACCGGATTGGTTAGCATGTAAAAGGATGAACGACAATGAGTGTAATGGACAACGTTATTGTTAACCAGTCAGAAAAATCAGACTGGAGAAAATCAGATACAACGTGGACTTTAGGTTTATTTGGTACCGCGATTGGTGCGGGCGTTCTCTTCTTTCCTATTCGCGCCGGATATGGGGGTTTATTCCCGATATTGATCATGGCAATGCTGGCGTTTCCTATCGCCTATTATTGTCACCGTGCATTAGCTCGATTATGTCTGTCTGGCACCAATATTTCAGGCAATATCACTGAAACCGTTGAAGAGCATTTTGGTAAAACTGGGGGGATTGTGATCACCTTCCTCTACTTCTTTGCCATCTGCCCACTGTTGTGGATCTACGGCGTGACCATCACGAACACCTTTATGGCGTTTTGGGAGCACCAATTACAATTACCGGTCATAAACCGTGGCATCGTGGCTTTCGGCCTGCTGCTCGCCATGGGTCTGATTATCTGGCTGGGTAAAGATCTCATGGTCAAAGTCATGAGTTGGCTGGTCTTCCCTTTCATTGCGAGTTTAGTACTGATTTCATTGTCACTGATCCCGTATTGGAACGCCTCTGTGATTGAGCAAGCCAGTTTCAGTGATATTTCATTGATGGGTAGCGATGGATTATTGGTCACCGTGTGGCTGGGTATTTCCATCATGGTGTTCTCCTTTAACTTCTCACCGATTGTCTCTTCGTTCATTGTTTCCAAACGTGAAGAGTATGAACCGACGCAAGGTAATGCATACACCGAGCGTAAGTGTTCAAAAATCATTGGTCGCGCCAGTTTCCTGATGGTTGCCGTGGTGATGTTCTTTGCCTTTAGTTGCCTGTTTACGCTGTCACCTGAAAACATGGCTGAAGCCAAAGCGCAGAATCTACCGGTTTTGTCTTACTTAGCGAACCACTTCTCCTCATTATCTGGTTCACAATCAGGCTTTGCGACCGTCCTTGAGTACAGTGCCTCGATCATCGCATTAGTGGCGATTTTCAAATCCTTCTTTGGCCATTACCTCGGCACCTTAGAAGGGATGAACGGGTTGATCCTGAAGTTCCGTTACAAAGGCGACGCCACAAAAGTGTCAACGGGCAAACTCAATGCGATCAGCATGGGTTTCATCATGGGGTCAACGTGGTTTGTTTCTTACTTAAATCCCAACATTCTTGATCTGATTGAAGCCATGGGCGCGCCGATTATTGCCTCGCTACTGTGTCTACTGCCGATCTATGCGATTCGTAAAACACCGTCTTTAGCCAAGTACCGCGGTATCGATAATATTTTTGTTGTCGTGATTGGCTTAATGACCATCTTAAACATTGTTTACAAACTGTTTTAATAAAAAAGATTAGCGATAAGCGGAGTATATAGATGATTGAATATCCGATTGTATTGGTGATTAACTGCGGTTCATCGTCAGTCAAATTTTCAGCCTTCGATGTCGAAAATTGCGATGAACTACTGTCTGGTATCGTGGATTGTGTCAATACAGAAAAGGCCTGCATTTCCGTCAATGGAAGCCCTGCTGCCTTGCTGACACGTCAGGATTATGAAGGCGCACTTACCGCCATTGCATTGGAATTGAAACAACGCGATCTCATCAATAGCGTGGCCTTAATCGGCCATCGCATTGCACACGGTGGCAATGTGTTTAAACATTCCACCGTGATCACCGATGCCGTGATTGAACAAATCCGCGCTGTATCAGCGTTAGCACCGTTACATAACTTCGCCAATTTAACCGGCGTTGAAGTGTCACAAAAGCTGTTCCCAAGCGCACAACAAGTCGCTGTTTTTGATACCAGCTTCCACCAAACACTCGCTCCCGAAGCCTATTTGTATGCCCTACCGTGGCACTACTATGAAGAGCACCATGTGCGCCGTTACGGTTTTCATGGTACGTCACACCGCTACGTCGCACAGGAGGCTTATCAACTGCTGAATCTGCCACAAGCCGACAGTGGCATCGTGATCGCTCATCTGGGCAATGGTTCTTCCATTTGTGCCGTCCATAACGGGTGCAGTGTGGATACCTCTATGGGCATGACACCGCTGGAAGGGCTCATGATGGGCACCCGCTGTGGGGATGTGGATTTTGGCGCATTGGTATGGATAGCCAAGCAAACGAATCAATCACTTGATGATCTTGAACGCGTGGTCAACACCGAATCAGGCTTACTGGGCCTGTCCGGTATCTCCTCAGATTTACGCGAACTCGAAAAAGCCTGGCACACCGGTCATGAACGCGCGGTATTGGCCATCAATACCTTTGTTCATCGTATCGCACGTCATATCGCGGGCCATGCGGCTTCCTTATCTCGTCTTGATGGCGTGATTTTTACCGGTGGCATCGGGGAAAATTCGCAGTTGATCCGCAGTCTCGTGATCAAACACTTGCAAGTGTTTGGTATCACGCTAGATGACGAAAAAAATGCCCTTCCGGGACGTGCCGGCCAACGCATTATCTCCACCGCGCAATCGCGCGTGGCGTGTGCGGTGATCCCGACCAATGAAGAAAAAATGATTGCGCTTGATGCCATCCATCTGGGTGAGATGGCACTCGCGACGATTGACGCTTACTAAGAGAATGACTGACATGGAATTAACACACGATCTTAACGCTGCTCCGTTTCACGATGCATGGGCAGGCTTTCAAGGTACTGACTGGAAACGCACTATCGATGTGCGCGCCTTTATTCAGCAGAACTACACCCCCTATGAAGGCGATGAAACGTTTCTGGCTGACGCGACCCCAGCAACCCATGCGTTGTGGGAAAAAGTCATGGAGGGCATTCGTCAAGAGAACGCTACCCACGCGCCGGTCGACTTTGATACCAACGTGGCCACCACCATCACGGCGCATGCGCCGGGCTACATCGACAAAACGTTAGAAACCATTGTGGGCTTACAAACAGATAAGCCACTCAAACGCGCACTGCACCCGTACGGTGGGGTCAACATGATCCGCAGTTCGTTTGACGCGTACGGGCGTGAGATGGATCCGCAGTTTGAGTATATCTTTACGGATCTGCGCAAAACCCATAACCAAGGCGTGTTCGATGTGTATTCACCGGAGATCCTGCGCTGCCGTAAATCCGGTGTGCTGACAGGCTTGCCGGATGGGTATGGCCGTGGACGCATTATCGGTGATTATCGCCGCGTCGCACTCTACGGTATCAGCCACTTGGTGAAAGAGCGTGACGCACAGTTTGCATCGCTACAGCCGGATCTGGAAGCCGGTCGCGATATTGAAGCGGTGATCCGTTTACGTGAAGAGTTATCCGAACAAAAACGCGCCCTGATGCAAATTCAGGAAATGGCGGCCAATTATGGGTTTGATATTTCTCACCCAGCCATGAACGCGCAAGAAGCGGTACAGTGGCTGTACTTTGCCTACCTTGCGGCCGTGAAGTCACAAAATGGTGGCGCGATGTCACTGGGCCGCACCGCAACGTTCCTTGATGTGTACATTGAGCGTGATATTCAGGCTGGCCGTTTAGATGAAACGCAGGCGCAAGAGCTGATTGACCACTTCATCATGAAGATCCGTATGGTGCGTTTCTTGCGTACCCCTGAGTTCGATACGCTATTCTCTGGCGATCCGATTTGGGCGACTGAAGTGATCGGGGGAATGGGGCTTGACGGGCGTACACTGGTCACGAAAAATGCCTTCCGTTACCTGCATACGCTACACACCATGGGGCCTGCGCCTGAGCCAAACCTGACGATCTTGTGGTCTGAGCAATTGCCGGTCGACTTCAAGAAGTACGCCGCACAGGTGTCAATCGTGACCTCCTCGCTGCAGTATGAGAATGATGACCTCATGCGCGTTGACTTCGACAGCGATGATTACGGTATCGCCTGTTGTGTCAGC
Organism: Photobacterium japonica; assembly: GCF_050337005.1. NCBI lineage: Bacteria > Pseudomonadati > Pseudomonadota > Gammaproteobacteria > Vibrionales > Vibrionaceae > Photobacterium > Photobacterium japonica. The sequence continues at coordinate 65,412 of NZ_JAKJSN010000015.1, forward strand.
CCAATGGTGATCGGTAAGCAGATGCAGTTCTTTGGCGCACGAGCCAACATTGCCAAGACGCTTCTGTACGCCATCAATGGCGGTGTCGACGAGAAGCTAAACATTCAAGTCGGCCCGAAAACCGCGCCGTTAATGGACGAGGTGTTAGACTACGATACCGTGATGGCAAGCCTGGATCACTTCATGGATTGGCTGGCGGTACAGTACATCAGTGCCTTGAACCTGATCCACTACATGCACGATAAATACAGTTACGAAGCCTCACTGATGGCCCTGCATGATCGCGATGTGTACCGCACCATGGCCTGTGGCTTGGCCGGTTTATCCGTCGCGGCGGACTCCCTCGCGGCCATTAAGTACGCTAAAGTGAGCCCGATCCGTGATGAATCCGGCTTGGCTGTCGACTTTACAATTGACGGTGACTACCCGCAGTTTGGTAACAATGATGACCGTGTCGATAGCATTGCGTGCGATCTGGTTGAACGCTTTATGAAGAAAATTCAGGCGCTGCCAACCTATCGCAACGCGGTACCCACGCAGTCCATTTTGACCATCACCTCGAACGTGGTGTACGGACAAAAAACCGGTAACACGCCAGATGGTCGTCGCGCAGGCACCCCGTTTGCGCCGGGGGCAAACCCGATGCATGGCCGTGATCAAAAAGGCGCAGCGGCGTCATTAACCTCTGTCGCGAAACTGCCGTTCGCATACGCTAAAGATGGGATTTCGTATACCTTCTCTATCGTGCCGCAAGCGCTGGGCAAAGAAGAAGGCGTCCGTAAGGCGAACTTAGTGGGATTATTGGATGGGTATTTCCATCATGATGAGGCCATTGAGGGCGGCCAGCACCTGAATGTGAACGTGCTTAACCGTGACATGCTGCTGGACGCGATCGAGCATCCTGAAAACTATCCGAACCTGACCATTCGTGTGTCCGGTTATGCCGTGCGGTTTAATGCCTTAACGCCAGAGCAAAAACAAGATGTGGTGTCTCGGACATTCACAAACGCGCTGTAAATGCCGCCAATCGGAAAAACGGCATCATAGAAAATAAGAGTGAGCATTTGCTCACTTTCATTGAAATTCAACGGGGAAAGGTGACTTTCCCCGTTTTTCCTGACGTAGCCCCGCTTATTCGCAAACCACGACCTGCCCTTTACCACGGTGCTTCGCGGCATAAAGCGCTTCATCGGCCTTGCCAACCAAGGCATCCACAGTACGTATCTCTGGGGTGATCGACGCCACACCAATACTGACCGTAAACATGATCGCGTGTGCATCAAAATAAACCGCCAGCTCCGCTATCGAACGACATAAGCGTTCAGCAATCGGCTGCGCTTGTGCCACTGGCGTATGCGGTAAGACGAGCACAAACTCTTCTCCACCCCAACGTCCGATGAAATCAGATTGACGTGTCACGCGCTGACAGCACAACGCAAACTGCTGCAACACCTTATCACCCGCTTGGTGACCACACGTATCATTGATCGCCTTAAAGTTATCAACATCAATCAACAGGCAACTTAAAGGGGCTTCTTGGGTGCAGGCAATCCGCACCTGCTGATCAAGGTGTTCAGCCAGTGCACGGCGGTTCAGCAGGTTCGTTAAGCCATCAAAGTTGGCCTGATATTCTAACCGCTCGCGTAACTGATATTGCTCCGTTATATCCATGGCTGTCACTTGCACCACCCGCTCGCCATTCCAGAGTACAGGGCGTGATAATAGGCTGAGCCAAACAGGCAGCGCATCTTCCCGTAACCCTTCTGCTTCCGTTTTAATAAACGCACACTCCCCTGAGAGCAATACATGGTTATCTTCCCACGCTTGCGCTTGATGCGACGGATTAATGCGGGGCAACATTGAGCCCGCCGCAATCAACGCGTCACTATCAGCAAAGCCAAACATCGTGGCGTACGCTTGGTTACAGAACAATGGCTGGAAATTTTTATGTACCACGATGCCTTGAATGGACCCGTCAACCAACTCGCGGTAGCGCTCTTCACTGGCTTGCAGTTGACTCTGCATCGCCATTTGACGGCTCAGATCCACAACAATGATCTGCATCGCGGGCTCACCATTCCATTCAATGATACTATCCACCGTCAGCACCGTTAAACGCTCGCCCGTCTTATTCACGTTTTCAAAGGTACGCACACCAGGCAGATCCAATCCTGACATCACGCGTTGATAGGCAATCTGAGCTATTTCGCGTTCATTGGGGGCAATCAAAGGTAGCAGGCTAGGCATGGCCATAATCTCTTCGCCTGCGTCATAACCAAAACAGCGTGCATAGGGATCTGTAGCAAATAGAGGAACGAAGTTTCGGTGGATAACAAGCCCATAATGCGTATCAATCGCGAGGGGGGCGAGCGTCGTGATGTTGTTAGACACAGCGTGACATTTTCCTATAAAACCAAAGCGGCAGGCATGCAGGCCACGCGCCACATCACCAACTCAATTGATGGCAACCACAGGAGGGTAATCGGCGTGTCACACGCATTTATATATTCTCAAAAGCAATATAATGCCAACATTGCATACAGCCAAGCACTATCCTCACAAGGAGAAGAGATGCCAACGTTAAGAGATTTATTTATTTTGGAGCTAAAAATTAATCCTCCATTGATAATAAACAAAAAAAATCTGTGAAATAGGTAGATAATCTCACTTTATCTTTGGGCATCCGTTAAAAATTTGCACACTCTCACAAGGTGATCAAAGACTTGAACTATGCTAGTATGCGTCGCTTGTTTGGCAAGCACATTTATGTAAGCCGGACATATTTTCGTCATCCCTTCGCGGTACGCTTGGTGATGACACAAATCAAGCCACAATCACCAGCACTAACAAGAGTCCCCTTTTCAAAGCAAACCGATGCTTTGGTAAGGCACTATTTTTGTTATTTTTTGTATTATCACCGTGTTCTGTAAGGTGAAAAGACAATCGTGTGAAGGCCATCACACTTGGTGATGCCAATTGACACTATTGCCCCTGCATTTTCAGGTATAACACAGTGATTCCATTTTCCCTTGGGTAAAAGTTCGTCTGGAGAGACTTCTCAATGAAAAAGACTAAGATCGTATGTACGATTGGACCGAAAACAGAATCAGTAGAAATGCTTACTAAACTGGCTAACGCTGGTATGAACGTAATGCGTCTTAACTTCTCACACGGTGACTTCGCTGAGCACGGCCAGCGTATCAACAACGTACGTGAAGTAATGGCTAACACTGGTAAGCAACTGGCGATTCTTCTAGACACTAAAGGTCCTGAAATTCGTACAATCAAGCTTGAAGGCGGTCAAGATTTTTCTCTTGTTGCAGGTCAGGAATTCACATTCACCACTGACACATCAGTGATCGGCAACCAAGACCGCGTAGCGGTAACTTACCCGGGTTTCGCAAAAGACCTAGCAAAAGGTAACATCATCCTTGTGGATGACGGCCTGATTGAAATGGAAGTTATCGACACCACTGATGCTGAAGTGAAGTGTAAAGTACTGAACAACGGTGACCTTGGCGAGAACAAAGGTGTTAACCTTCCAGGTGTTTCTGTGAAACTACCTGCCCTGTCTGAAAAAGACAAAGCAGACCTTAAGTTCGGTTGTGAGCAAGGCGTTGACTTCGTTGCGGCTTCTTTCATTCGTAAAGCAGAAGATGTAAAAGAAATCCGTGCGCTATTGAACGCGAACGGCGGCGAAAGCATCCAGATCATCTCTAAGATTGAAAACCAGGAAGGCGTTGATAACTTCGATGCTATCCTTGAAGCGTCTGACGGCATCATGGTTGCTCGTGGTGACCTAGGTGTTGAAATCCCAGTTGAAGAAGTTATCTTCGCACAGAAGATGATGATCGAGAAGTGTAACCGTGCACGTAAAGTGGTTATCACTGCAACGCAAATGCTTGATTCTATGATCAAGAACCCACGTCCAACACGCGCAGAAGCGGGTGACGTGGCGAACGCCATCATGGATGGTACTGACGCAGTAATGCTGTCTGGTGAATCAGCGAAGGGTAAATACCCAATCGAAGCTGTGACTATCATGGCGCAAATCTGTCAGCGTACTGACGGCGCACTAAAAGCAGAGCTAGGTTCTCGTCTAGACAGCGCTCGCCTACGTATCACTGAAGCGGTATGTAAAGGTGCAGTAGACACATCTGAGAAACTAAACGCTCCGCTAATTGTTGTTGCGACTGAAGCGGGTAAATCTGCGCGTTCAATCCGTAAGTACTTCCCAACAGCAAACATCCTAGCGGTAACCACTAACACTAAGACGGCGGCTCAACTTGCGCTAACTAAAGGTGTTACACCAGTGATTGTTGACTCTATCGACAACACCGATTCTTTCTACCTTCGCGGTAAAGAGCTAGCGCTAGAAACAGGTCTGGGCGCGAAAGGCGACATCGTGGTAATGGTTTCTGGTGCACTAGTACCATCAGGCACAACTAACACCGCATCTGTACACGTACTATAAGTCTTCGGATTCATACAACGTGCACTCGCATCGTAAACGGGAGCCTTCGGCTCCCGTTTTTTTATTCTGCCGCAGTGACACCTCACCGTAACGTCTCACAACGATTTCTCCGTCCAGCACTTCCCTGCATGATCCCCCCCTTGACCTAAACGATTCCCCGTCTCGCTTCCAGTTCATTCAGACTATCGCGTCGCCTTGCCTACACGGCGATAGAGCCACTGTTTTTCTAGCATAAGCAACTAGATACACAAAAAGCGTAGGGACTCACACTTCTGCATGTTGGCATTCGCCGTACTTTTTGTTCGTGGGTATACTCGCTCCCAGAATCATCCCCTAAAAGGATGATTGTGAGCGCCGAACATTGACAGCAAGGAAAAGTAAATCGTGTCCAGCCCAACCCTTAGTGAAAAAGTGATGGAGATGATCCGTCAGGACATTCTCTCTGGCATTTTGAAGCCCGGCCAAAAACTGGTCGTAGCCGAATTAACCAAGCAATATCATGTAGGCGCATCCCCCATTCGAGAAGCCTTGGTGCAGCTCTCATGGCGCAAGTATGTGCAGTTCGCCCCGCAAAAAGGCTGCTGGGTGTCTCCAATCTCGGTGACAGAACTCGACGATCTTTATCAGACCAATTTAGAACTGTCTCGCCTTTTACTCTCACAAGCTATACAAGCCGGCAATGAGGAGTGGGAACTGAATATCGTCACAGCCTACCACCGTTTAAGCCGCCTTCAGCCTGCGGATGTTGCGACGGAATTTACCCTGTGGGAAAAATATCACCGCGACTTCCACCTTGCCTTACTGATGGGCTGCCAATCAACCGTGATGCTGTCGCTCTATCACCAAGTGTATGAGCAAATCGGCCGCTATCGGCACATCTGGCTAAGCCACCATCGCAGCAATGATGAGCGTTATCATGATCATGGCGAGCATGAGGCCATCATGAAAGCCGTTCTCCAGCGTGACAGTGAGCTGGCGTTGGCGTTACTGGGACGACATTCACAGCGCGCTCTGGACCATATAAAACGCTATCTATAAGTGCGGATATCGTCGCCTCAGTAGCGTGAATAACAACACCGACGGCCTTACCAGAAGATTTCTTTGTGATGGGTGTTAAGCAATAATATCGCCAGCAGGAAGTACAAGGCACTGACGTAAAAACCAAGGCAAAACAGGCTTAATACCGTCAGCCTTGCCATCCATTTGGCATGCATTTTCGTTAACATGGCCCCCCCCTCTGTGATCACGACTGCGGACATTATTAGACTTTAGTCTAAGAGCAGCGGATTTTCAGGTTGCCATGACACACATCACAGGCACAAAAAAGCCTGATGTTTCCATCAGGCTTTATCAGGGTTCCCTCTCATCACACAGGGGAAAATGTCGAGGTTAAACTTTCAGAGCGCGCTCTCCGCGAGCGACGCCAACCACCCCGCTACGGGCCACTTCAATGATTTCAGTGGCTTCGCTGACAGCCGCAATAAATGCATCCAACTTGTCACTCGCACCAGCCAATTGAATGGTGTAGATCTGGCTGGTGACATCGACAATCTGACCACGAAAAATGTCAGCCGTGCGCTTCACTTCGGCACGGGCGAAGCCACTGGCTTTCACTTTCACCAGCATCAATTCACGCTCAACATGCTCACCTTCCGTGACATTGCTGACCTTAAGAATATCAATCAACTTATGCAGTTGTTTCTCTATCTGCTCTAACGCCGCGTGATCTTCCACGTGGGTCGTGATGTTTAAGCGCGATAACGTCGGATCTTCCGTTGGTGCCACCGTGAGTGATTCAATATTGTAGCCGCGCTGGGAAAACAAGCCGACAACACGTGACAAGGCACCCGGTTCATTCTCCAGTAATACCGATATAATCCTGCGCATTATGTTCTCTCCGTTTTACTTAGCCACATTTCACTCATTGCACCGCCTCGGATCAGCATCGGGTACACGTGCTCCGTTTCATCCACACTGATGTCGATAAAGACCAAACGGTCTTTCAATGCCAGGGCTTTTTCAAGCTCCCCTTCCAGCGCATTAGGATCAGAAATACGTACACCCACGTGGCCATACGCTTCGGCAATGGCAGCAAAATCGGGCACCGAATCCATGTAAGAATGCGAATGGCGACCTTGATAAATCATGTCTTGCCACTGTTTTACCATGCCCAAGAAGCGGTTATTGAGGTTAATGATTTTCACCGGAATATCGTATTGCAACGCAGTAGACAGCTCCTGAATATTCATCTGAATACTGCCATCACCGGTGACACACACGACCTCGGCATCCGGCAGAGCAAACTTGACCCCCATCGCCGCAGGCAGACCAAAGCCCATGGTGCCAAGGCCACCGGAGTTGATCCAACGGCGCGGCTTATCAAACGGGTAATACAACGCCGCAAACATCTGGTGCTGACCCACATCAGACGTCACATACGCCTCACCATCAGTCAAACGGTGCAGCACTTCAATCACCTGCTGCGGTTTAATGCGCTCACTGGTGGTATCGTAGTTCAGGCACTGACGGGCACGCCACGTAGCAATTTCACTCCACCAGCTGTCCAGCGCCGTCTCATCATGCTCGGCGCTTTGCTCATCGAGTAACTTCAGCATGCAGTTCAGCACCGTGTCGGCTGAACCCACGATCGGGATATCCACGGCAATGGTTTTGGATATGGATGACGGATCGATATCAATGTGCATGATGGTCGCGTTAGGGCAGTATTTCTCTACGTTATTGGTGGTACGATCATCAAACCGCACCCCAATGCCGAAGATTAAATCCGAATTATGCATGGCCATATTGGCTTCATACGTGCCGTGCATCCCCAACATACCGAGGTTATGGGTGTGGGTCCCCGGGAAGGCGCCCAGCCCCATCAAAGTGTTCACAACAGGTATATTGAGCGTCTCTGCCAACTTGAGCAACTGTGGGCTACAGTCGGCCATGATCGCCCCGCCACCGACATACAGCACTGGCTTTTTCGCCGCCAATAGCGCTTTCAAACCGCGTTTTATCTGGCCTTTGTGGCCGTTCGTCGTGGGGTTGTAAGAACGCATCGCGATCTGCTCTGGATACTGATACGCATAGCTTTCAGCAGGGTTTAGCATGTCTTTGGGGATATCAATCACCACCGGACCCGGACGGCCACTGGCGGCAATATAGAAGGCTTTTTTGATTATTTCAGGAATGTCTTCGGGCTTTTTCACCAAGAAGCTGTGCTTTACAACCGGACGGGAGATCCCGACCATGTCACACTCTTGAAAGGCATCGTTCCCGATCAGGTTACTCATCACCTGCCCGGAAAAAACAACCATTGGAATAGAGTCCATGTACGCGGTCGCGATCCCTGTGATGGCATTGGTCGCCCCAGGGCCTGACGTGACCAGCACGACACCGACCTCACCGGTCGCGCGGGCATAGCCATCAGCCATGTGCACGGCGGCTTGTTCATGCCGGACGAGGACATGCTCAATGTCACTCTTTTCATGCAGCGCGTCGTAAATATCCAGCACGGAACCGCCAGGGTATCCGAAGATGTGCTTTACGCCTTGATCGATCATTGAACGTACGATCATCTCAGCGCCGGACAACATTTCCATATTTCTGCCTCCAGGTCGCGACTACCACCCTGCATAGCTAATTCATTCCACGACCGACATTGGCTCGCCGATAACATGCCAACCTGACTGGAGAACAGGGTGACAATACCTAGCACGGGATGGGTCAAGGCCTTCGTGGAAATACAGCAAAGACATGCTTATGCTTTACTTTCAATTAGCTATACAGGCTAATAGTACATAGTTAGGGCTTATTTTTAGCCTAATGAATGAAAACTTCTCTCGTTATCATGCTATGTGTCTACCACATGCCATAACACACCATGGCAGACTGCAACAACTGTAACGCTTTTTTATCAACCCCGTCTATCGCACATAGGCAGTTAACACGATTCCACTGAAATGGGTCATTGTTCACCGTATTTATGGCTTTATCACCACCTCACTCACCATCATTCGCTACATGTAAAGACAAAGCCAGAGGATCACACTGGTCTGATCGGATGAAAAATCACCACTCTGATCCCGCATCAACAAGAACCGGAGACAATAGCGGTAAATACAGGCATAAAAAAAGAGAGTGCCTAAGCACTCTCTTATCCGTTCAACGCGATGATTTGTTCCGGCACAAAGGGCTCAACACAAATGCTCAGCCGCGAGCCTCACAGGCGCTTATCGCGCTTTCTTGTGGCTCTCTTCGTACATGCGTTCAATTTCTTGATGGTAGCGGTCCTGAATCACTTTACGGCGCAATTTCTGCGTCGGTGTCAGTTCCCCTTTGTCCATCGAGAACGCGCTTGGCAGCAGGGTGAATTTCTTCACTTGCTCAAAACGCGCCAAATCTTTTTGCAGCTCAATCACACGCTTTTCGATCAGCTCAACGATCTGGCTGTTTTTTACCAACTCCAAGCGATCGTGGTACTTGATGTTCAGTTCACGCGCATGTTCTTCCAGCGTGTCGAAACAAGGCACGATCAACGCCGACACAAACTTACGCGTATCAGCGATCACGGCGATCTGCTCGATGAAGTGATCTTTACCGATCGCCCCTTCGATCACCTGTGGCGCAATGTATTTACCGCCCGAGGTTTTCATCAACTCTTTGATGCGATCGGTAATGAACAGGTTGCCATTATCGTCGATGTAACCCGCATCACCGGTTTTCAAGAAACCGTCAGCGGTAAAGTTATTCGCGGTTTCTTCTGGCATGTTGTAGTAGCCGCGCATCACCATCGGACCACGTACGAGGATCTCGTTATCGTCGCCAATTTTCACTTCTGCGCCCGGCATCGACATACCGATAGAATCAGGATTAAAGCACTTGTCATCCCAACACGACACGGTCGCGGTGGTTTCGGTCATGCCGTAACCCAGCTTCACGTTAATACCGATGGCGTGGAAGAAACGGCCAATGGTCGCGTCCAGTTTCGCGCCACCACATGGCATGAATTTGATTTGTCCGCCTAACAGCGCACGCAGCTTCGACAGCACCAGCTTGTCTGCCAAGGCGTAGCTCTTTTTCAACATGAACGAGGGTTCACGGCACTCTTGACGTGCCAGCGCCATACGGGCGCCCATGTTCACCGCCCACGTGAAGATCATCTTACGGTGGATCGGTGCACGCGACACTTTATCGTGTACCGCAGAATACAGCTTCTCGTACACACGCGGCACGGCTGCCATCACGTTCGGCTTCACTTCCACCAAGGCTTCTTTGAGCAGGTTAGTGTCTGACAGGTAGCAGTTGATCCCGCCACGGTGCAGGACATAGAAGGTCCATGCACGTTCAAACACGTGTGACAGCGGCAAGAAACACAACGACACGTCACCTTCTTCCAGCGCCAGATTCTGATCATGGCCTTCTAGCTGTGACGCAATGTTACTGTAATCCAGCATCACGCCTTTCGGTGTGCCTGTGGTGCCCGAGGTGTAAATCAGGGTTAACAAGTCATCCATCGCACACTGCGCAAGACGCTGCGCTAACTCCGCTTCGGCCTCGGCACTTTGCAAACAAGCAAACGCATCAAAGCTGATCACTAATGGATGTTCAGTCAGGGTCACGGCATCGCCCATCACAACAATGTGCTGTAGCTGCGGACACTCTGGCGCAATCGCAATGGCGGCATCCAACTGTGCTTGCTCACCCACAAATAGAATGCGGATCCCTGCATCATTGATGATGTAGGCGGCTTGTTGTGGGGTATTGGTTGGGTAAATTGGCACGGTTACGGCTCGGTTGTAGAGCGTAGCAAAATCCGCCACGGTCCAACGCGCCATATTGTTGGAGAAAATCCCCACTTTGTCCTGAATATTCAGGCCATGCTCAAGCATTGCCACGGCCAGTTGGTGGATTTGCTCACCAAACTCGGTCCAGCTAATATCTTGCCACTTACCTTCAACCTGATGACGCAATGCGACCTGTCCCCCGAGACGTTCAATCTGCGAACGAAGACGGTTGACGATATGAAATTCACGTTTAGCCATAACTACTCTGCCAATCTAGCTTACACCTGTAAGCCTATTCCGCAGGGAGTCTACCTTTGATGGAAAAAAAGGCAACTCCGGAATCTCACAATTTTATCATTATGCTGGTAAGACCAGAATTGAAACCCAGACGCCATACCGAGCGGCGTACCACAGGCAATCCCCTAAGCAAATGTAAGCAAATACGACAGTGTTATTGTCGCCAATGTGAGGCCGTTTCTTTGAGTATAGCGACCCACGTGTGCCTCGCCGTCTTTGCCTGATGCCAGCCCCACAATGACGCCCTTTACAAGGTCATGATCGCCGAGCGACGCGACGGTGTGGTGCCATGAGAAAAATCGGCCAACGCTTCGTGCGTGACATCGGGAAATTCCACCTGCTGCCACAAATGCCGCCACAGTGTGTCATGGTTTCCCCATTCACCTTGTTGTACCCATTGGGCTATCGCCATGGCCACATCGGGAAACTGTACCTGCCCCACCGATTCACTGCTCAGCCAGCGCATAAGGGCGGCCGAGTCGAGGTAACTCATCGACTGTGCGAGCCCCATCATCTCCAGCGTCATCACATTGCTTTGCTGTTCATACTGGCCTTGTAACGGTTTGAGCAACAACTTCTTCCCCAAACTGATCGCTTCCGACGGCAGTTCAAAGCCCCCGTTCGCAATCACCCCGGCACAGCGATGCATAGCAGCATGAAACCCCTGACGATCCAACCGGCGTAAACGCACGTTGCCTTCCTCGCGATCGGCAGCAACCGCGGGGTGATAACACTCAAAGGTGACCGATGAAAACCGCGATAACCACGTCAGCACCAGAGCCAAGTCTTCAAACGGCAGATACACCAAGACAGCGGGCGAATGCTCCCTGCCCAATGACAACGATGGCAGAGTGTGTTTAAAAGAATCTGTTTGCGTGGGAGGCACAATCGGCGGCAGAATCTTTTGATTGAAATGAAACCAGTGCAAGCCAAGCGCATGTTGGGTCGGGGCAAAGTGCCGCGTGATCAACGTATCGAGCCAAGACTGTCCGAGCGTGGGGACATCGTATAAAAACGCATTTTGATGGCTCACCCCGATGCTGGGTACCCGCTGTCGCTGCGCCGCCCATGCACTGACAGGCTCAAAATCATTGAGCACGAGATCATAGCCTGACACATCTAACCGGCTGACATCCTGCAGAAAGTGTATGGGCCGGTTATGGCGGAAGGTTTTCCATTGGTTAATTTGACCATGTTCCGAAATGAAACTTAACCCTTCCCATGCACGGTAGTCACCAAAACACGCCATATCAAAGTACTGGCTACTCGCGCGGCCCGTAAACAAGTAGTCCACCTCCATCCCCAGCGCCGTGAACGCCCGTGCCATTTCTCTTGCCCGCGAAATATGCCCATTCCCCGTGCCTTGTACGCCATACAGGATCTTCATCGCCGCTCCTTACCCGCTCACGAGCGCAAAACACGCCAGCCCTAATGCTGCACCCGCCACAATGTCGGTGATGTAATGCACGCCCAGTAACACACGGGAAAAACCGATCGCGATGGCCCACGGCCAAATGAACCACGCGGTATCAGGATAGAACGCGGTCAGTAGCGATGCCATGACAAACGCGGCCGCTGTGTGCCCCGACGGCAAACTGTATTGATCAGAAGGTTGGATAAAGCTGGGTAAGGTGGCGGGACGAGCGCGTTTCACGCTGTTTTTGAGTATCAGGTAAATGGGCAGTTCAAGGGCGAATGCCCACAGCCCGGTGGTTAAGACGGTTTTACCCTGTGCTTGATCGAGCCAGACGATCAGCAACGCAAACAAGACATACAAATGTCCGTCACCGGTATGGGATACCGCTCGACTGATTTGGGCAACTTGCTCATTGAAACGGTGGCATAAACAGCGCTCTGAGAACGCATAATCCCATCGCTGGATAGGTGTCAGTAACGTCATCATCATTCCCTCACTGGAAGTCATGCCAGTAAGCGTAGGGAAGGATGATGACAAGACCGTGACGCTTTCGGGGAGGGACAATGACAATCTCTACCCGTCCATTTTCGCTCACACGCCGTATTTTCTCACGCTGTATCACTCGTGCTTCCGTCGCTCTAGGCTGACAGCAATTTCTCATGACGATGGACCAACTTAAAGTCCGCCAAAATCACATAGGCCGCGGGGATCATGAACAACACCAACAAGGTCGAGGTAAAGATGCCAAACACAATGGAAATCACCAAGGGCTTGATCACCTGTGCCTGCAAGCTGGTTTCCAGCATCAAGGGCAATAACCCGGCGGCCGTGGTCAGCGAAGTCAGAAAGACCGCGCGGAAACGCTCCTTGCTCGCCATGACCACCGCTTGCTTGATGTCTTCGCCGTCATCCAAATGGTGGCGGATATACTGCACCAACAAGATCGAGTCATTCACCACGACGCCCGCCAGCGACACAAAACCCATCATACTCGGCATACTCAGCGGGTGCCCCAGCAGCCAATGACCCCAGAGCACCCCTATCAAGGCAAGCGGAATGGCCAGCAGCACCACGAACGGCTCTAAGTAGCTGCGGAACTGAAAACTGAGGATCACAAACACGCCGAAAATCCCCAGCAAGAAGCCGGTCATCATCGACTGGCCGGTTTCTGCGGTGTCTTTGGCGGCGCCTTCAAAATCAAACCGTAACCCCGGGTAGGTCTTGAGCAACTGTGGCATCAGCACCGTACGGAACTGCCGGAGCACCTCACTCGCACTGACCACGCTCTCTTGCAGATCCCCAAACACACTGAGGGTACGTAACCCGTTCACGCGCTGGATCCGAACAAAATTGCGTTGATGCGCCAACACCGCCACCGATGCCAACGGAATTTGGCTGCCGTCGGCCAAGATGATCGGAAAGCTGGCCAAGGTTTGCAGATCCGCCGCCTGTGTTTTATTGAACATCACTTCAATGTCGATGTTTTCCGGCCCAATCTGAATTTCATCTGCGGTCTGGCCAAAATACGCCGCTCGTAACTGCGAGGCGATCATCTGGCCATCGACACCAAAAGCTTCCGCCCCCGGCCGCAAACGGATCAACACTTCTGGCTTGCCCATGCGCATGTCATCCAACACACCGGACACCCCCGCGAAGGTAGTAAAGAACGCCTGCGTTTCAATCGAGGCCGCTTTGAGCATCTGTAAATCGTCATGCTGCATCCGCACTTCAATTTCGCGCCCCCCCGGCCCCATCATCGGTTGCTTAAACACCAAGGCCACTGGCGCAGCCAACACGCCCACGTCTTGCTCCCACGCCACGAGAAAGTCATCAATCAAACTCTCACGCTGTTCGGCACTGAGCAGATCCAGCCGCACGGTCGCCACATGAGGGCCATTTTCATCGGCATCCGCATTAAAATTGAATTGCTCGGTGATGTTTTTCACCAACGGCACGCCCCCTTCATTGCGATCCCCCCACGCTAGGCTCAGGCGGGTGGCCGAGGCGACCACGGTGCTCACCACCGCTTCAGTTTGTGCGAGCGTCGAACCCGGCGGCAGAATGATCCGCGCTTCGGCAATATCCCCATCCAATTCAGGAAAACCGACAAACTTCAGCCCGCCGCCGGCCAACAGCGCGACGGAGGCAAACAACAGCCCAATCACGCCCCCCACAAAGGCATAACGCCATGTCACGGCCCACTCGACGCCACGCACCAAACGTCCATGGCGAAAATGCTCAAAGCGCGCCAAAAAGCGTTGTTTCCAACGGGGCGGCGGGGCGGCCTTTTTCTCTTTTTGCAGCGAGTGCGCTAAATGGTTAGGCAGGATCAAGAAGGCTTCCACCAAGCTCAGCGTCAGCACCAAAATCAACACTTGTGGCACCACCCGCAGCACCGCGCCCATCTCTCCTTGCAAAAAGATCAGGCTGCCGAAAATACAAATCGTGGTCAGGTACGACGACACCACGCCGGGCAAGACTTTCTTCACCCCGTTATACACCGCATCCTGTACTTTCTGGCCGCGATCCAAATGCGAGGCAATGGACTCCGAGATCACGATGGCATCATCCATCATGATCCCGATCGCCATCAATAACCCCACAAGCGTCATGATGTTGATGGACAAAGAAAACGCGGACATCAAATACAGACTGCCCAGAAAAGCAACCGGTAAACCGGCGGCGATCCAAAACGAGTAACGCAGCGAGAAGAACAACCACATCACCGCAAACACCAACACCACCCCCTGCCAACCATTTTTGACCATCATGGTCAGGCGATCCCACAACAGGGAGGAGAGATCATTGGTCAGGGTTAGCGTCACACCGGTCGGCGCACGGGCATTTTCCGCGTCGACAAACGCGGCCACGCGCGCTTTGATCCGCAGTGCATCATCGGCTTTGTTTTTGCTGATCTTCAATAGCGCTGACGGGGTGCCATCAAACAGCACTTTCTGTTCATCCAACGCAAAGCGATCGGTGATCGTCGCGACCTCCCCCAAGCGGATCATCGCGCCCATGCTGTCTGCCCCAATCACTGTCTGCGCAAGGGTGCCCGGGGTGATCTTCTGCTCATCAAAACGCAACAAGACATTACGGTCACGGGTTTCGATACTGCCACTGGGCAGTTTGATATTTTGTCGGCTGATAATATTGGCGATGTCATTCACACTCAGCCCCAGTTGGCGCAGTGCAATTTCATCGAGCTCAACCCGCAGTTGGTGATCGGAAAAGCCACTGACGGTCACCAGCGACACGCCATAATCCAGCTTCAAGGTGCGCTTGAGCTGCTCGGCATAGACTTTCAGGTGCGGCAAACTGGTGTCTGCTTTGATCGCCACATCCACCACCGGCTCGTTCCAATCCAACTCGCGCACCACGGGGGATTCAATCTCAGAAGGGAAATCATTGATCGCGTTGATCTGGGTCTGCACATCCACCAGCATGCGCGACACCACCTCACTGTTGGTGAGTTTTAAGATCAACGACGCCGATCCTTCCACCGCTTCACAACGGGTTTCGACGATATTGGCTAGCCCGTCCACGGCATCTTCCATTCGCATGCACAGGCTTTCTTCCACCTCTTGCGGCGAGGCGCCGGGGTAAACCACCGAGGCGGTGATATAAGGCGGGGCGAATTCAGGAAAGGTTTCCCGTTTGATTTTAGGCAATGATACTAAGCCAAACAGCAGTAAGCTCAGCATCAACAAATTGGCGGCGGTCGGATGGCGAGAGAAATAACGGATCATGGCAGCGACTCCTGCTTCTCTTCCGCGGGCGCCTTCGCCGCTGGGAGCACAGGCCGTCCGTTGCGTGTGACCGCGTGCAGCGCCATCCCCGCCACGGCAGGCAGCAGATCATTGAGCACCACGGCTTGACCATCGCGCAAATCCCCCGAAATCGCCACCTGCCCAGCACGGCGGAACAACACCGCCACTGGCACAATAACCAGCTCCTGCTCGGGTGATATCAGGTACACCGTGTTACCGTGCAAAGCGCGCTCCGGAATCACCCAATGGGTATTCGTTTGCCCTGTCAGGTGCGCTTGTACAAACATCCCATTCACCAGCGGTGGCGCCGATTCCGGTGACAGTTGGCGGTAGTTTTGCTGCACTTCTAAGATCACCCCGACGGTGGCCTGATTGGCATTCACCGTGTCACTGATACGGGTCACGCGTGCGGGCCAACGCTGCATAAAGTCACCACTGGAGAGCGCAATCGAGGCGGTGATATCGAGCTGATCAGCCCGGGGATAACCGTCGCTGTGGGCGGTATATTGGGTTAAGCTTGATGCCAGCACCTGCATATCATGCAGTGCAATTTGGGCGTCAATTTCCACCGCATCAATGCCGTGAGCCAGTACCATGGTTTGCTGACTATTGACCACCTGATCTTGTTCAATGTGCACACTGGAGATGCGCGCATCGATCGGCAAGGTGATCACCGTTTTCGCCAAGGCCCGCTTGGCTTCATCCACACGGGATTGATTCACATCTAACTGCGCCTGCGAGACGTTTTTCTCATTGGGCAGCACAATCAATTGGTTCTCAATGTTTTGTAACGTTTGCTGATTGGCCAGCATGGTTTGCTGCTCCAAATCGACCGCCGATTGCGACGCCAACCCTTTGCGTTTCAGCTCTTGCTTACGAGCGAGTTCTTTTTGGCTGAGCGCCAAACGGTGCTTTTCGATCTTGAGGGTGGTTCGCAGGTTTTTCTCTTCTTGCGTCCATTGGGCAAGCTGGGCACGACTGGCACTGACATCGGCTTGGGCCTGTGCGAGGCGCAATTCATAGTCGAGCGGGTCAATTTTCAACAAGACGGTGCCGGCATCCATCACCCGCCCTTTTTCTAAATCGGGATGGCGATACACCACCTTGCCCGTGACCTCAGCAATGGCTTGCCACTCGACCTTGGGAGCCACTCGTCCAAAACCGGCGGCTTGCGGCGCCAATGGCTGCGGTTGCAAAGTGATCACATCCACCGCACGTGCACGTTCCAATGCGGGCTTACTCGCGGGGGTCGGGCGTAATAAGATAGCCCCGACAAGGATCAGGATGCCCAGCAAGACAGCTGGCACAAATAAGCGTTTTCGGGGGGTTAGCATACTGATCACTCTTCCTTGGGTTTAGCCCGCGATGATTGAGACAACAGACGGTCGTTAATCCTATGTGTGAGTTTACCCCTGACAGGGTGATAAAAAACCGGATTAATTCCTCACCTTTTAATCACGTGATTCATTTTACTCTATACCAACTTCCTCCTCTGTGTTGCTCCTCCCTGCTTTATCCCCCCCCTCTCCGTACTTAAGGTACGGGTCTGACCAGTCACTTATTTTATTAACAATCAGACGAATAACCATAAAAGTAAAATAAACATGCAATTAACAGTTGACGATATAGCGTTCGATTTGATATTCATTTGTTAACCAACCAGTGGTTTTTTTCAACGCCTCTGTTTCAGTAAAACAACTCAACGGAACAACACAACGATGAAAACACGTTTCTCTCTTCTCTTAAGCCTCCTCCTTATCGTGACTTAAATCGCGCGGGTAGCTTATGAGTGGGAAACACCACTAAGACTTCAAAAAAACCCGCGCAAGCTGCGCGGGTTTTTTCATATTACAAAGCCGGCGCAAGCGGATGCGGACCACGCCATGATTGGCAGGCTAACGAAAGGATGTAGCAATGAAAGATCAGGTCATAATTTTCGATACCACGCTACGAGACGGGGAGCAGGCACTGTCAGCCAGCCTGACGGTAAAAGAAAAACTGCAGATTGCTTACGCCCTTGAGCGCCTCGGGGTTGACGTGATTGAAGCAGGTTTCCCGGTGTCTTCGCCAGGGGATTTCGAATCGGTACAAACCATTGCTAAGCACGTTAAAGACAGCCGCGTGTGCGCCCTGTCCCGTGCCGTTGCCAAAGACATTGATGTCGCCGCTGAATCACTGAAAGTGGCAGATGCCTTCCGTATCCATACCTTTATTTCCACCTCGACCATTCACGTGCAAGACAAGCTGCGCCGCAGCTACGACGACGTGATCGAGATGGGTGTTGCCGCCGTCAAACGCGCCCGTAACTACACTGACGATGTCGAGTTCTCGTGTGAAGATGCGGGCCGTACCCCGATCGACAACCTGTGCCGCATGGTGGAAGCTGCGATCAAGGCCGGTGCCCGCACCATCAATATTCCCGACACCGTGGGCTACACCCTGCCCAATGAATTTGGCGGCATCATCGCCCAGCTGTTTAACCGCGTACCGAATATCGACCAAGCCATTATTTCGGTCCATTGCCATGACGATCTGGGCATGTCGGTGGCCAACTCCATGGCCGCTGTCCAAGCCGGCGCCCGTCAGGTCGAAGGTACCATCAACGGTATCGGTGAGCGCGCAGGCAACTGTTCGCTGGAAGAGATCGCCATGATCATCAAAACCCGCGCCGAATTTCTTGGGGTACACACTAACCTCAAGCATGATGAAATTCACCGCACCAGCAAGATGGTCAGCCAACTGTGCAATATGCCGATTCAGGCCAACAAAGCCATTGTCGGTGCCAATGCGTTCAGCCACTCGTCCGGCATTCATCAAGACGGCATGCTGAAGAACAAAAACACTTACGAAATCATGACACCGGCCTCTATTGGCCTGAAAAATCAGGTGCTGAACCTGACGTCACGCTCTGGCCGTGCCGCCGTGAAAAGCCACATGGACAGCCTGGGCTACACCGATAAAGAGTACGATCTGGACACCCTGTACAGCGACTTCCTGAAACTGGCGGATCGCAAAGGCCAGGTGTTTGATTACGATCTCGAAGCGCTGATG
Source organism: Photobacterium japonica (assembly GCF_050337005.1). Lineage (NCBI taxonomy): Bacteria > Pseudomonadati > Pseudomonadota > Gammaproteobacteria > Vibrionales > Vibrionaceae > Photobacterium > Photobacterium japonica. The sequence goes on from NZ_JAKJSN010000015.1 coordinate 84,210, forward strand.
CACTTTGCCAACCTGCGCGAAGAAGACGACTTCTTTAAGCTGAACTACCTCAGCGTGCAATCTGGCACGGTCATGGCCACCACCACCATCAAGCTACAGTGTGGTGACGAAGAGAAATGTGAAGCCGCTGTCGGTAACGGCCCCGTCGATGCGCTGTACCAGTGTATTTATCGCCTGACGGGCTATGACATTGTGCTGGATAAATTCGATCTCACCGCCAAAGGTGAAGGGGAAGATGGCCTCGGCCAGGCCGACATCATTGCCAACTATAAAGGCCGCAAGTACCACGGTACCGGTCTGGCTACCGACATTGTCGAAGCCTCTGGCCAAGCCCTGCTTCACGTGATCAACAGTATTCATCGCGCCGATCAAATTGCAGAAATTAAACAGAAATCCCAAATGGAGACAGTATAACCATGGCAGGTACATATAACATCGCCGTTCTACCGGGGGACGGTATCGGTCCCGAAGTGATGCAGCAAGCCCACAAAGTGCTCGACGCGGTACAAGAAAAATTTGGCTTTACGCTGGCGTGTCACGAGTTTGATGTCGGCGGTATTGCAATCGACAACCACGGCTGCCCACTCCCTGAAGCCACCATGGCAGGCTGTGAAGCCTCGGATGCGATTTTGTTTGGCTCTGTCGGTGGCCCGAAGTGGGAACACCTGCCACCGAACGATCAACCGGAACGTGGGGCGCTACTGCCTTTGCGTAAGCACTTCCAACTGTTCTGCAACCTGCGTCCGGCACAGATCCACAGCGGCCTTGAAGCCTTCTCTCCGCTGCGTGCAGACATTTCTGAACGTGGCTTTGACATCGTGGTTGTGCGTGAACTGACGGGCGGCATTTACTTTGGCTTGCCAAAAGGCCGTGAAGGAGAAGGCGCCCAAGAGAAAGCCTTCGACACCGAGGTGTACCACCGTTTTGAGATTGAACGCATCGCCCGCATCGCGTTTGAATCAGCCATGCTGCGCAAGAAAAACGTCTACTCGATCGATAAAGCCAACGTCCTACAAAGCTCCATTCTATGGCGTGAAGTGGTCGAAGCGGTCGCCAAAGACTACCCAGAAGTGACGCTAAACCACATGTACATCGACAACGCGACCATGCAGCTGATCAAAGATCCGTCGCAGTTCGACGTGATGCTGTGCTCGAACATTTTCGGCGACATTATCTCGGATGAGTGCGCCATGATCACCGGCTCGATGGGCATGTTGCCGTCTGCCAGCCTGAACCAAGACAAGTTCGGCATGTACGAACCGGCCGGTGGCTCAGCGCCGGATATCGCGGGTAAAAACATTGCAAACCCGGTGGCACAAATTCTGTCGGCAGCACTGATGCTGCGTTACAGCTTGGGCGAAGAGCCTGCAGCACGCGCCATTGAGCAGGCAGTGTCACAAGCGTTGGAGGCCGGCGAACTGACCGCGGATCTGGCCGGTGGCCGTCCGGCCCTCACCACCAGCGAAATGGGTGACAAAATCGCCCAGTACATCCGCCAAGCCTAACCGCCGCAAGGAGCAATGAGACATGTCGAATAATAAAGCGCCCAAGACGCTGTATGAAAAAGTCTACGATGCCCACGTGGCGGTGGCAGCCGAAGGGGAAACCCCGATCCTGTACATCGATCGTCACTTGGTGCATGAAGTCACCTCGCCGCAAGCCTTTGATGGCCTGCGAGAAAAAGGCCGTCCGGTGCGGCAGGTGAACAAAACCTTTGCCACCATGGATCACAACGTCTCAACCCAGACCAAAGACATTAATGCGTCGGGCGAAATGGCACGGATCCAAATGGAAACACTGGCCAAAAACTGTGAAGAGTTTGGCGTCACCCTGTACGATCTTAACCACCCGTATCAGGGCATTGTGCACGTGATGGGGCCAGAACTGGGGATCACCCTGCCGGGCATGACGATTGTGTGTGGGGATTCTCACACCGCCACGCACGGCGCCTTTGGCTCGCTGGCCTTTGGGATCGGCACTTCAGAAGTCGAACACGTGCTAGCGACCCAAACCCTGAAACAAGCCCGCGCCAAGACCATGAAGATCGAAGTCAACGGCAAAGTCGCTGACGGCATTACCGCCAAAGACATCGTACTGGCGATCATCGGCAAAACCACCGCCGCTGGTGGGACCGGTTATGTGGTCGAATTCTGTGGGGAAGCCATCACCGATCTGTCGATGGAAGGCCGCATGACCGTGTGTAACATGGCCATCGAACTGGGGGCCAAAGCCGGTTTGATCGCCCCGGATCAGACCACCTATGACTACATCCAAGACCGTAAATTCTCCCCGCAAGGTGACGATTTTGATGCGGCAGTGGCGTACTGGGATACCCTGAAAACTGACGAGGATGCGCAGTTTGATCACGTGGTGACACTGGATGCCAAAGACATCAAACCACAAGTAACATGGGGCACGAACCCCGGCCAAGTTATTGCAGTCGATCAACCGATCCCATCCCCGAGTGATTTCAGCGATCCGGTTGAGCAAGCCTCTGCCGTGAAAGCACTGGCTTACATGGGGCTGGAAGCAGGCAAAACCCTGGCCGATTTCCGCATTGATAAAGTGTTTATCGGTTCGTGCACCAACTCACGCATCGAAGACATGCGTGCTGCTGCTGCGATTGCCAAAGGCCGTAAAGTGGCCGCCAATGTGCAAGCTTTGGTGGTACCGGGATCGGAGCAAGTGAAAGCACAGGCTGAAAAAGAAGGGCTGGATACGATCTTTATCGAGGCCGGTTTTGAATGGCGCCTGCCGGGCTGCTCCATGTGTCTGGCGATGAACAACGATCGCTTGGGACCGCATGAGCGTTGTGCGTCCACCAGTAACCGTAACTTTGAAGGCCGTCAGGGCCGTGATGGTCGCACCCACTTGGTGAGCCCGGCCATGGCCGCTGCTGCCGCGTGTGCGGGCCACTTCGTTGATATCCGTGAACTTGAACCTGCGGCAACGCCGGCCTAACAGAAGGAACGCACAATGACAGGATTCCAACAGCATACTGGCTTGGTCGTCCCACTGGACGCCGCCAATGTCGATACCGATGCCATTATTCCCAAGCAGTTTCTGCAAAAAGTCACCCGCACCGGGTTTGGCAAACATCTGTTTCATGACTGGCGCTTCTTGGATGATGCCGGTCAGCAGCCGAACCCCGCGTTCATCATGAATGCGCCGCGCTATCAGGGTGCGAGCATTTTGCTCGCCCGTGAAAACTTTGGCTGTGGATCATCCCGTGAACACGCCCCGTGGGCATTGGCAGATTACGGTATTCAGGTCATGATCGCGCCGAGCTTTGCCGATATTTTTTACGGCAACAGCATCAATAACCAAATGGTGCCGGTACGCCTGACTGAGCAGGAAGTGGATGAACTGTTCCAGTATGTGGACGCGAACGAAGGCGCAACCATCACGGTGGATTTAGAAGCGATGACGGTCACCTCCAATGGCAAAGTATATACGTTCGAGATCGACGCCTTCCGTCGTCACTGCTTGCTTAACGGTCTGGATAACATCGGTCTGACGCTGCAACATGAAGCGAAAATCGCGGATTATGAGCGCAATATCCCCGCATTTTTAGCCTAACCTCGATTCACAAAACGCGCCTCAGCCAGATAACATCATGGGCTGCGGCGCATTTTTTATCCTCCCGAAAGCTTTTCTCTTCTTTGCCGGTCTGATGTCTTAACCCTATATAGGCTCATCAGCCCACTTTTCAAGGAGATCGCCATGCGTTTGATCTTGCTCGTCAGCTTGTTACTCATCCCCTCGCTATCGTGGGCTGCGCCCAAGGCCGACCTCTGGCCATATTGGCAGGCGACCCAAGCCAACAGTACGCAGACCGTCGATCATCAACGCTGGCAACAGTTGCTGGATCGTTACTTGGTCGTCGCGCCCTCACAAACCCGCTTTCGCTATAGTGCCGTCACCGACAACGATCAGTACGCACTGGGCCGCTACCTGCGCGATCTGGCTGCTATCGATCCGCGCCAACTCAATCGCCGTGAGCAGTTTGCCTATTGGGTGAACCTGTACAACGCGCAGACTGTGAAGCTGATCCTCGCTCATTATCCGGTGTCGTCTATCACCAAGATCGGCGGCTTTTTCAGCTTCGGTCCGTGGGATGACGACGTCGTGACCATCAACGGCAAACCACTTTCCCTCAATGATATCGAACACCGGATCTTGCGCCCTATCTGGCGTGATCCGCGTATTCACTACGCAGTCAATTGTGCCAGCCTCGGCTGTCCTGATTTGCTGCCGCGCGCCTTTACCGCCAATAACACCGACACCTTGTTAGAGCAGGCTGCCAAGCGCTTCATTAATAGTGACAAAGGCGTCAAGATAGACAGCGATCGCGTCCAGTTATCCTCCATTTATGACTGGTACGGGAGTGACTTTGGCACGCAAGCGCAGCTGCAACAGCACCTCAACCGCTACCGTACCGGGACGCCTGTCACCTTACAACATGTCCGTTACGACTATGACTGGCGACTCAATGCTGCCCAATAAGTGATTGTCTTCCTTGCTGAGCACTAGCCACGCCAGCATCCCCCTATTACAATATGCTCGTTCTCATTGGGGAGCCCGAACACAAAAAAGGGCTGAGATTGCACCGCAAAACCCACTGAACCTGATCCAGTTAGCACTGGCGTAGGAATTGAGACCGAGTCATGCACTTTCTGCCCAGATCAGACACATTCGACTGACAGGCAGATCTCAACCCTGTGCCCTCTTATTTATCTCGTTTGCCGGATGCAAACGTAGCAGGAGCACACCGTGAAAAAAGCCCTTTCCCTTTTTGCTGTCTCATTGACGAGCGCGATCGCCACCAGCCCAGCATGGGCCGCAGAAAATGCCAACGCGAACAGCGATAACACGCTGACCGTGTACACCTACAGCTCATTCGCCTCTGACTGGGGACCGGGACCGGCGATTGAAAAAGCCTTTGAAGCGCAGTGTGATTGCGATTTGCAATTCATCGCACTGGATGATGGGGTATCCATTTTGAACCGCGTGCGTCTGGAAGGCAAAAATTCAAAAGCCGATGTGCTATTAGGACTGGATAACAACCTGATCAGCGAAGCGAAAAAAACCGGCCTGCTGGCCGAACACACCGTGGATACCCGTCAAGTCACCATCCCGAATGGCTGGACAGACACCACGTTCGTGCCGTATGACTTTGGCTATTTTGCTTTTGTGTATGACAGCAGCAAACTGACTAACCCACCGAAAAGCTTGGATGAACTCGTCAAGCGCGATGATCTCAACATCCTATATCAAGATCCTCGCACATCCACGCCCGGCCAAGGCTTAATGCTGTGGATGAAGTCCGTCTATGGCGATAAGGCCGCAGACGCGTGGCAACAACTGGCGAAGAAAACCGTCACCGTCACCAAGGGCTGGTCGGAAGCCTACAACATGTTCCTGAAAGGCGAAGCGGACATGGTGCTGTCTTACACCACGTCACCGGCTTATCACCGGATCGCAGAGAAAGACGCGAAATACAAAGCCGCGAATTTCAGCGAAGGGCATTACCTGCAAGTGGAAGTGGCCGCCAAGCTGAAAAGCAGTGATAACCCGGTACTGGCGGATCAGTTCATGGCCTTCATTTTGACGCCGGCATTCCAAGACCAAATCCCAACGGGCAACTGGATGTATCCGGTGATCAAGCAAACGCTACCCGAAGGCTTTGAACAATTAACCCTGCCAAGCAAGGCACTGGAATTTAACGCCGATGAGGTCGCGAAACAGCGCCGCAGTTGGATCCGAGAATGGCAATATGCGCTGACTCAGTAACTCATCCCGATAGTAGGCACTTACCTTGCATTCCCGCCACACCGCTTTATTGCCCGGCCTGTTTAGCGCCGGGCTCATTATCGCCATCGTGATCTGCGCCTTAGGGGCGTTAATCGTTGAAGCGAACACACTCGATATCCTGCCGTTATGGCAGGATCCGTATTTACGCCATGTAACGGGCTTTTCCTTTACTCAAGCCCTACTTTCGACACTGCTAAGTGTCGTGCCGGCGATCCCTGTCGCCTATGCACTGTCACGCCGCCAATTTCCCGGAAAAGCCCTGCTTTTGCGGGTATTTGCCATGACGCTGGTGCTGCCGGTGCTGGTCGCGGTATTCGGTCTGTTGGCCATCTATGGCAATAACGGTTTACTGATGCATGGCCTACATGCGTTAGGCTGGCAACCGGATGTGTCCCTGTACGGATTGCAAGGCATTTTGCTCGCTCATGTATTTTTGAACCTGCCGTTAGCGACACGCCTGTTGTACCAAAGTCTGGACAGCATTCCGCACGAACAACATCAACTCGCGACCCATTTGGGGCTATCCAGTGGGCAGCAGTTCATGTTTGTCGCCTGGCCGCGTTTGCGCCAGCAATTACCCCATGTAATTGGCTTGGTGTTCATGCTGTGTTTCACCAGTTTTGCCGTCATCATGGCACTGGGTGGCGGCCCCCAAGCCACCACCATTGAGCTGGCGATTTACCAAGCCTTACGTTACGACTTTGATTTAGCCGGCGGGGCGATACTGGCACTGTGGCAAATGGTGCTGTGTGGCAGCTTAGTGCTGCTGACTCAACGGTTTGCCAAACCGTTAGCCACCACGCACACGTCGGCTAAACAAGCTCGCCAACCACAGTTTGATTCCTTAGCCAGTCGCTGCTGGGACGGCGTGTGGATTGGCCTTGCGCTGCTGTTAGTGCTACCGCCGCTGTTTGCCGTCGTGCTCGCGGGGCTGAATCCCCACACCCTGGGTCAATTACAAGCCCCTGCCTTGTGGCAAGCGGTAGGACAATCGCTACACATCGCCATCATCGCCGCCCTGCTGGCCGTGATCGGCGGCGTCGCGATATTGCTCACCAGCCGCCAATGGCGCTTACGCCGTCAACGTTGGGCCGCCGATGGCATCGAGTTGATCGGTACCATCATTTTGATCACGCCGGGGCTGGTACTGAGTACCGGGATCTTCCTGTTATTGCGCCAGTTTACCGATGCATTTTCCGTCGCGTTCTGGGTTGTGGTGGCTGTGAATGCTCTGATGGCGCTGCCGTATGTACTCAAAACCCTGAGCCAGCCCATGCTGCATATTGCCCAACAATATGACCCGCTGTGCCAAAGTTTGGGGATGCACGGCCTCACCCGCTTGTGGCTGGTGGAATGGCGGGCATTACGGGCGCCAATAGCCCAAGCACTGGCGATCGGCTTTGTGCTCTCACTGGGTGATTTAGGGGCCATCGCCCTGTTTGGCAGCAATGATTTCCAAACCCTGCCACTGTATTTATTCCAACTACTGGGCAGCTACCAAATGGACGCGGCCGCCGTCACGGCATTGATCTTATTACTTTTGAGTTTGGGCTTATTCACACTGGTGGAAAAGCTGCTCATACGGAAACCGTTATGCTAACTCTGAGCCAACTCTGTTATCGCTATCCACGTCTGGATCACCGCACGCAAGACACCGCGCTGTGCTTTGATTTACAGGTCAATCAAGGGGACATCGTGGCGCTGATCGGCCCAAGCGGCGCCGGTAAAAGTACCCTGCTGGCATTGATTGCAGGCTTTCTGACCCCAGCCAGCGGTGCGCTAACCATCGCCGGTGAACCGATTGACCAACAACATCCGTCACAACGCCCGCTGTCGATGCTATTTCAAGAACATAACCTGTTTCCGCACCTGAGCGTGCACGACAACATCGCGCTGGGACGCCATCCGGGACTGCGCTTAACCACGCAGGACAAGGCGGATGTGGCGGCGGCGGCAACCCGTGTTGGGTTAGCGGACTATCTGACCCGTTTACCGGAGCAACTCTCCGGCGGCCAGCGTCAACGCGTGGCATTGGCGCGTTGCTTGCTGCGTCAGCGCCCATTGTTATTACTGGATGAACCGTTTTCCGCCCTTGACCCCGCGCTGCGTAAAGAGATGCTGGCACTGGTGCAAACACTGGCGCGCGAACAGCACATCACGGTGTTGATGATCACCCACAGCCCAGACGATGCACTGACGATCAGCGATAAATGCGCCTTCATTGAGCACGGGGAAATTACGCTGTTTGGGGACACGCAAGCCATGCTGACCACGCCCGAGCATGACGGATTAAAGCGGTACTTAGGGATGAGTTAGCGAGCACTACCGTTCAATCCCAGACAGACAAGGGCGATGCACTGGTGCATCGCCCTTTTTTATTTATGCATTGTTAGGTGTGCTTAGATTACAGATTTTCTTCGGCAAATTCTGCCAAGCGACTGCGCACGACCCCATTGAGATAGATATTGGCACTGCCCTCGAAGTTTTTGAAACGCTCAACGATGTACGTTAAGCCCGAGGTGACGGGAGAAAGGTAACTGGAATCAATTTGCGCCAAGTTGCCCGAACACACCAACTTGGTGCCTTCACCGCAACGGGTGATGATGGTTTTAATTTGTGAGGCGGTCAGGTTCTGACACTCATCCAGCAGAACAAACGCATTTTGGATTGAGCGACCGCGCATAAAGTTAATCGATTTAAATTGAATATTGGCTTTATCGAAGATGTACTTCATTGAGCCATCGGTACAGACATCGTTTTTGTGCAGTGCCTCCATGGTGTCGGTGACCGCCGCCAGCCACGGCAACATTTTTTCTTCTTCTGTGCCGGGTAAAAAGCCAATGGATTCAGCAATTTCCGGTGTGTTACGGGTCACGATGATCTTGTCATACATGCTCTTTTCAATCACTTGCTCGAGCGCGGCAGCCATCGCCAAAATGGTTTTCCCGCAGCCCGCCGGGCCAGTCAAAATCACCAAGTCAATATCCGGATCCATCATGGCATCGAGTGCCATGCCCTGATAAATGTTTTTCGGGTGGATCCCCCACGCCTGACGGTGCATCAACCGCTCATGCCCAATGTCTTTCAAGGTCACGGTATCGCTGTCCAGCGTCTGCACTCGCGCCGCAAAGTCCGCGCTTTCATCAATCAGGTATTGGTTAATGAACGGCGTCTCAAACAGCGCGATCGGTAAGGTATGCAACGTTGCACGCCCGCGGTTTTCAGAGTGACACTCACCGACCTGAGCCCAGAAGCTCCCCGTGAATTGATGGAACCCTTTGGTCAGCAGCTTTACATCGTCAATCAACTGATCGCTGCGGTAGTCATCCACATGGCAGACCCCCGCCCCTTTGGCGCGCAATCGCATGTTGATGTCTTTGGTGATCAGTACCACTTCCCGCGGCGCGTAATGGGCCTGAAGATACAGTACCCCGTTAAGGATCCGGTTATCACCGGCTTTATCAGCAAAGGCGTGCACGGTTTCCGTGATTTCATAATCAGCGAAAATCGCCACGGAGCCTTCGACTTGTGGGTTAATGGGGATCCCTTCGGCAATTTGCTCAGGGGTGGCGTCGTGGAAGATATCCTCTAACGCGCGAATCGCAACACGGGCATCACGCGACACATCGCGTTTGCTGTCTTTGATGCGATCGAGCTCCTCTAGCACGGTCATCGGAATGACCACGTCGTGCTCCTTGAAGGAGTAGATGGCGAGGGGTTCATGAAGCAGAATGTTCGTGTCTAGGACAAAGACTTTCCTTTCAGCGTCATCCATAAGGACCTCCTTGGTAACGAAGTAACGGGGTTGCCCACCGCTGTGTTGCTGACCGAAGTCGGCATGGGGTTGTTACTATTAAAGACCGGAGACAATGAACTAAATGTGACACACCCAGTTTGTAATTTTCTTGCTACTTTGACCGTGACCTTGCTCACGGCATGCAGTAACATATCCTCCCTTTTTTACCGGTGCGAATTCTGGCTTACACTTATATACCAACGACAACAGCCGACACCGGCTGCGCTCAACTTATCGTACGGTATATCTTTGAGTGTAGATCAAATATGTGAGCGCACCGGCTTCGCATTCTCCTTAATTTCAAATAATTAGAAGGTTTTAACCACTATGCCATTTGCTTTGGGTCAACGTTGGATCAGTGATACTGAAAGTGATCTCGGTTTAGGGACAGTCATGGCTGTCGATACCAGAACCGTGACACTCATGTTCTCCGCCTGTGATGAGAACCGTCTCTACGCTCGTAATGATGCGCCCGTGACCCGTGTAATGTTCAATGTCGGTGATGTGGTTGAAAGCCATGAAGGCTGGTCACTCAAAGTAGAACGCGTCGATGAAACGGGGGGCGTTTTCACCTATATCGGTACCCGTACGGACACAGAAGAAGAAGACGTGGTGCTGCGTGAAATATTCCTCAGCCACCAGATCCGTTTTAACAAACCGCAAGACAAACTGTTCGCCGGTCAAATCGACCGTATGGATCGCTTTGCCCTGCGCTACCGTGCGTTGAAGAACCAGTACGAACAACACAAGAGCGCACAACGCGGTCTGTGTGGCATGCGTGCTGGCCTGATCCCCCATCAGCTCTACATCGCCCATGAAGTGGGTCGTCGTTACGCGCCTCGCGTCCTGTTGGCCGATGAAGTGGGTCTGGGTAAAACCATCGAAGCCGGTATGATCATCCACCAGCAAGTGCTGGCAGGCCGTGCCGAGCGTATCCTGATCGTGGTGCCAGAAACCTTGCAACACCAGTGGCTGGTCGAAATGATGCGTCGTTTCAACCTGCACTTCTCGATCTTCGATGAAGAACGTTGCGTAGAAAGCTTTGCCGATGCAGCTAACCCTTTTGATACGGCTCAGTATGTGCTGTGTTCGTTGGACTTCCTACGTAAAAGCCGTCGTCGCTTTGAACAAGCCTTGGATGCCGATTGGGATTTGATGGTCGTCGATGAAGCTCACCACCTTGAGTGGAGCGAAGACAAACCAAGCCGTCAGTACCAAGTGGTCGAAGCACTGGCAGAGAAAACGCCGGGCGTATTGCTGTTAACGGCCACGCCAGAGCAATTGGGCCATGAAAGCCACTTTGCCCGTCTGCGCCTGCTCGATCCGGATCGCTTCTACGACTACGAAACGTTTGTCGAAGAAGAGCGCCAGTATGCCCCGGTCGCCGATGCGGTATCCCGTCTGCTATCTGGCGAAACGCTGGATAACGACGCCAAGAACACCTTGGTGGAACTGCTGCCCGAGCAAGACATTGAGCCGATGCTGCGTATTATCGAAGCGAGCGATGTCGACACCGAGCAACAGGAAACCGTTCGCCGTGAGTTGATCGATAACCTGATGGATCGTCACGGTACCGGCCGCGTGCTGTTCCGTAACACCCGTGCGGCGATCAAAGGCTTCCCACAACGTCACCTGAACATGTACCCGCTGCCATTGCCGACGCAATACCAGACGGCCATGCGTGTGGCGGCCATGATGGGCGGCAAGATGAGCGACGAACAAAAAGCGGTGAAGCTGCTGTACCCAGAAGACATCTTCCAGGAGTTTGAAGGCGAGTCAGCAACGTGGTGGCACTTTGACCCGCGCGTGAACTGGTTGCTGGATATGCTCAAAGCCAACCGTCAGGAAAAAGTGTTGGTGATCTGTGCCCGCGCACAAACCGCCCTGATCTTGGAACAAGCCCTGCGTGAACGTGAAGGGATCCGTGCCACCGTGTTCCACGAAGGCATGTCGATCATCGAGCGTGATAAAGCCGCCGCGTACTTCGCCCAAGAAGAAGCGGGCGCGCAAGTACTGTTGTGTTCAGAGATTGGTTCAGAAGGCCGTAACTTCCAGTTCGCCAACCAGTTGGTGATGTTCGATTTGCCGAACAACCCGGACCTGCTGGAGCAACGTATTGGTCGTCTTGACCGTATTGGCCAGAAGCGTGACATTGAAATTCACGTGCCGCACCTTGAAGGCACCTCACAAGCCTTGTTGGCGCGCTGGTACAACGAAGGCCTGAACGCCTTTGAAGAAACCTGTCCAACCGGCCGTGCGATTTACGATGCGTTCTGCGACACCTTGATCAGCCTGCTGGCCAGCGACAAGCCAAGTGACGAGGCGCTTAATAGCCTAATCGAAGACAGTGCTGCCATGCACCAAGCGCTGAAAGCGAAGCTAGAACAAGGCCGTGACCGTCTATTGGAAATTCACTCCAACGGTGGCGACAAAGCGCAGGCTTTGGTCGAGCTGATCAGCAGCAAAGATGGCGACACCAACTTGGTGACCTTTGCCCTTGGCTTGTTTGATACCATCGGTTTGAACCAAGACGATAAAGGCGAAAACGCCATTGTGGTGACGCCGTCAGAGCACATGATGGTCGCGAGCTACCCGGGTCTGCCGTATGACGGTTGCACCATTACGTTTGATCGTAATACGGCGCTATCACGCGAAGATCTGCACTTCATCAGCTGGGAACACCCAATGATTCAGGGCGGTATTGATCTGCTACTGAGCGAAGGCGTGGGCACCACCGCAGTGTCTCTGCTGAAAAACAAGGCATTGCCTGTCGGCACCCTGTTGTTAGAGTTGATCTACGTGGTCGATGCACAGGCACCGAAGCAATCCGGCATTGGCCGCTTCCTGCCTGCCACCCCTATCCGCGTCCTGCTGGATGGCAAAGGCAACAATCTGTCGAGCAACGTCGAGTTTGAAGGCTTTAACCGTCAGCTCAGCCCGGTGAACCGTCACCTTGGTAGCAAGTTAGTCAACTCGGTACAAAAAGACATTCACACGCTGATCGCCTTTGCGGAACAAGCGGTAGAGAAAGAATTGGGCGGCGTACGCGAAACCGCGCAAGCGGAGATGGAAACCACGCTGCGTGCCGAATTGGATCGCCTACTGGCACTGAAAGCGGTGAACCCGAACATCCGTGATGATGAGGTGGAACTGCTGGAAACCCAGATCGCCGATCTAACAGGCTACATTGCCAAAGCGCAAATCCAATTGGATTCATTACGCTTGATTGTGGTCAGCCACGGCTAAGCCTGCCTAGCGCTTAATAGCACACTGCTAAGCCGCCGATTTTCGGCGGCTTTTTTTTGCTTTTTTTTCCGCTCTCATTGTCCCCCATTTTTCCCCTCTCGGCCTCTTACGGCCCCTCTTCGACACAGCATAATTCTGACAAAAAATGCCATACGGGGAAACATTGGGAGGGGGTCACAAGTGTGCTATCATCGCCGCCCTTCACTCCCTGATGGTCACACGCGCGATGAGAAAATTACCTGAACTTGATTACAATCCCCCTAAAGATCCGTGGCTAAATGTCCTCTATTTGGACGACGATATTATCGCGGTCAACAAACCGTCAGGGCTACTGTCCAACCCGGGACGCGATCCTGCGTTTCATGACAGCGTGTTCTCTCGCGTACTGCGCGATTATCCGGAATCACAAATCATCCACCGTTTGGACATGGCGACCTCTGGCCTGATCGTCTTGGCGCTAAACAAAGACGCTGAGCGTGCGCTCAAGGCACAATTCCGCGATCGCCTAACTGAAAAAGTCTACTACGCCCGCGTATGGGGAGCGATGGCACAAGACACTGGCACCATTGATCTGCCGCTGATCTGTGACTGGCCTAACCGCCCAATGCAAAAAGTCTGCTTTGACGACGGCAAGCCATCCGTGACGCACTATCAGGTCATGGAACGTGGCGACAACACCAGTTTGGTGCGTTTACGTCCTATCACCGGCCGCTCTCATCAGTTGCGCGTACACTTGCTGGCACTGGATCACCCGATTCTGGGTGACGGCTTCTATGCCCATGACGATGCGCTCGCCATGGCCACACGCCTGCAGCTGCACGCGGCTGAGTTAAGTTTCTTCCACCCACGTACTGGCGAGCCGATGCATCTGTTCGCCCCGTGTGAGTTTTATTCGCAAGCGTCAGAAAAGACCCTGCCGGATAGCCATTCCAAGGGCTGATCCTTGATGGCTGAGGCCGCGTAGTCAACGCGTAAAGACAGCCGCAATACGGTGTTTAACAGGCATAAAAAAAGCGAGAGTCAGACTCTCGCTTTTTTGAACGTGCATTGTTCGATCTCGCCGTTTCTTGCCTGCCTCTACCCGACTCTGCCCGAAGAAGACACGCAGAGGTTATTTCACCCCTTTCTCTTTGCGGATCAAATCATACGCCGCTTGCAACTCTTGGGTTTTCTGCTTGGCCAGCTCCATCATTTCTGGTGGCAACCCTTTGGCGGCCAATTTATCCGGATGATGTTCATTCATTTGTTTGCGGTAAGCGCGTTTCAGCTCTTGTCCCGTCGCGTTTTCTGTTACGCCTAGCACATTGTATGCATCCGCCAGCTGATCGCGGGTCGGTGCTTGACGAAAGCCCCCCTGCTGCTGGTACTGCTGGTGGAAGCCCCCTTGCTGGAAACGGAACGCGGCTTCTTGCATACGCAGACGTTGCTCTAGCTGCTGCTCAGAAAAGCCCAGCGTACGCGCAATGACATGCAGTAACTGACGCTCACTCGGGTGCAAATTGCCATCGGCAAAGGCGGCTTGGATCTGCAGTTCTAAGAAAAATTGCAGTAAATCACTGCGGCCAGCCGTGGTCTGTCGCACACGTGACAGCTCCTCTTCCAGCGGAAAATCGTCCTCTTTGCCATCACGAAACGCATCTTGCGCTTGGCGGCGCGATTCGCCCTGTAACCCCATTCGGTCCATAATGGCACTAGCCACACGAATTTCATCCGAGGTCACTCGCCCTTTGGCTTTGGCCACATGCCCCATCACGGCAAACGCCGCATGGAAAAAAGCGGCCTGACGATCCGCCTGATTGCCGCCACTCGTTGAGAAGGCACCAAATTGGCCTCGGCCATAAATATTTGCGCGTGCCTTATCGAACTTATAGCCCAAAAAGAGACCTAACAACAGACCAAACGGCCCGCCAAGGAGGAAACCAAAAAATGCCCCCAGAATTTTGCCCCAAACCTGCATTCGCTACTCTCTGGTAATTTGCTAAATTTAGAAATATTTCTACCGCGTGTAACCCGATTCCATGACGCCAAAAGATGCCGTCGGGTTGAATTTGCATTATGATAGCTGGCATTTATCGGGAATGCTTGCGAAAACCCGAGCCGCGATAATAAATGCACGAAAACTTTTTTTACAGGAACGTTTAGTTAAATGTCATCAACCTCCCGCAGTCTATTAGCCACCATGATCAGTCTGGCACTCTTCGGCCCGGCCATGGCGTATGCAACTCCGGCCTCCCATGATGAAATCAGTGGCGACCCTGCGATCAGTGATGACACTGACGAGCTGGCCACGATCCGCGGGGTGTGTATTGCCCCGAAAGACAGGCCGGCCGATCCGAATAATGAACCCGTGACCGTCACTGCCGATCACGCGGAAGCACTGAACGAGAAAAAACTGACCTATTCCGGTGATGTCGTCGTACGTCAGGGAAACCGCACAGTCGCCGCAGACACCGCCACGCTCCATCAACCGGAAAATATCGTGACCGCTGAAGGCAACGTGTATTTCAGTGATGGCAGCATGGAGGTGTATTCCGATCGTGTCCAGAGCAATCTGGATACTGAAGATGCTGAGATGGAAAATGCGGTCTACAACATGACCTGCGAAGCCGGACGCGGTGAAGCCGAGCGCATTGTGAAAAATGGCATTGCGTACTATCGCTTAAAAAACGGGACCTACACCACCTGTCCGCCGGGTGACCGCAGCTGGCAGTTCTCCGCCACCAGCATTGAGCGTGAAGCCGACTCCCCGTTTGCCGATCTCTACAATGCCCGCTTTGAAGTGGCGGATGTGCCTGTGCTGTACATGCCATACCTGCGTGTACCTGTGGGTAAAGAGCGTTTGACCGGTTTCCTTTATCCGTCAATCAGCTATGGCTCGCGCGATGGCTTTGAACTCGAGACGCCGTTCTACTGGAACATCGCCCCTAACTACGACATGACCATCACGCCCAAGTACATGACCAACCGTGGCTTGCAGCTGAATTCAAAGTTTCGTTACTTAACCGAATTCGGTCAAGGCCACTTGGAAGGCGAATACTTAGCCAACGATCAGAAAGCGACCGATGGCGACCCGCGTTGGGGCTTTAACTGGTCACACCGTGGCGTGTATGACGCCCACTGGCTGTTTGAAATTGATTACAGCAAGGTGAGCGACCCGACGTATTTCTCGGACATTGATTCCGGCATTGGTGAGCGCGAAGACAACAACCTGCTACAAACCGCCGAAGTGTCTTACCGTGATACCAACTGGGACTCTACCCTGCGTGTGCGTAACTTCCAGCCACTGACGCTGGGCGTGTCGTCCAACTACCGCCTGATGCCGCAGTTGGATTTGAACTATTACCATGACGATCTGCCGTACGGACTGGATTTCCACCTGTACAGCCAGGCCAGCCGTTTTGAAAACGACAACCCTGATAAGCCGTCAGCCGATCGTGTCCACCTTGAGCCGACATTAACCCTGCCGTATGCCACACCATGGTGGTCTGTGACCACCGAAGCCAAGCTGATGTACACCTATTACAATCAGGAATTTGATCCGAACAGCCAAGAGTTGCAGGACAAAAACTTGGATCTGGAAAGCAATGTCTCGCGTACCGTGCCAAGCATCCGCATTCACAGTGGCTTGTACCTAGAGCGTGATACCTTGCTGTGGGGCGATGCGTATACTCAAAGTTTGGAACCACAAATCCAATACTTGTACGTGAAAGATGTGGATCAAAAACACATCTATGACGCCTACGACACCACCCTGATGCAAACCGACTACTACGGTTTGTTCCGGGATCAGCGTTATTCCAGTGTTGACCGTATTGCGGCGGCCAACCAATTTACCGTGGGGGCAACAACCCGTTACTTCGACAGTAACTTTGTGGAACGCTTCAACGTATCGGCGGGCCAAATTTTCTATCTCAACGATGCCGGACGCAACCTGCAAGACGGTAACGAAGCGAGCCCGAACTACTCGGCCACCGCATTTGAGTCTGACTTCAACTACGATGACTGGCTTTTCTTCCACGGCAGTCTGCAGTACGACGCGAGTAAAAAAGATCTCCAGTTCGTGAACGGCGCAGTGGAATACCGTGAAAATGCCGTCTTCAGCCAGTTGAACTATCGCTACATCTCTAAAGAATATTTACTTGAAAATATTCAGGATGAAAGCCAGCTCAATCAATACACCGAAGACGGGATCTCGCAACTGGGCTTTTCGACCGGTTTCCCGATCACTGACGGGATCACACTGCGCGGCGATTACTACCATGATTTGACCGAAAACCAAATGCTTGAAGGCCAGATCACACTGAACTACCGCAGCGCCTGTTGGATGATCAGTTTGGGCTATAACGAATACCTCAAAACGCGTTCTAACGTCGCCAGCAGTCCTGCCGAATACGAGCAGAACTTCAGTATCTCGTTCAGCTTGCTTGGCCTCGCCGGTGTCGCACCGATTGGCTCCACCAGCGACGGCAATGCCATCGGATATGGCCGCCCGTTCTACCTTAACAACTGATTGTGCCGGAGGGCATCGCCCTCCCGCCTTTTGCTGATACGCGCCCAGCGCACTATGGAAACGAAGAATGAAAAATTGGAAGTCTAGCTTACTCGGTATCGCCTTACTGGGCCTTTCCGCCGGCACCGTGGCCGCTCCACAGGAATTGGATCGTGTGGTCACGATCGTTAACGACAGCGTGATCCTCAAAAGCGATGTCGATGCCATGATCAAAACCGTCCGCATGAATGCGGCCAGCGATCAGAGCAAGCCATTGCCGCCGGATAATATCCTGTCACAGCAAGTGATGGATCAGCTGATCATGGAAACATTGCAGCTACAGCAAGCCAAACAGTTTGGGATCCGCGTTGATGATACCCGTCTGGATCAGGCTATCGCGCAAATCGCAAAAGAGCGCAAAATCACCCTCGCACAATTGCAAACGCTGTTGGCTCGTAACGGCATCAGCTTCCCGATGTTCCGCGAACAAATTCGCCGCGATATCACCGCCAGCGAAGCCCGTACCATTCAAGTCCGTCGTCGCATCAACATTTTGCCGCAAGAAGTGGAGACGCTGGCGACCCAATTGAGCCAACAAGAACAGCAGGGCGTGCGCTATAACATCAGCCACATCCAGCTACGCTTAGAAGACGGTGCCACGGCACAAGAACGTGAAGCCGTCGCAGATGAAGCCAATACCTTGGTGAAAGAACTGCAAGACGGTGCGGATTTCGCGAACTTGGCGTACAGCTATTCAAAAGGCCCGAAAGCGCTGCAAGGCGGTGAGTGGGGCTGGCTGCGCAAAGAAGAAATGCCGACCATTTTTGCCGACCAAATTACCTCGCAAGGGAAAGGCGCTATCATTGGCCCGTTCCGCAGTGGTGTGGGTTATCACATCATCAAGGTCAATAACGTAGAAGGCCTTGAAACGGTGTCCGTCACGGAAGTGAACGCACGCCATATTTTGGTGAAAACCTCGGTGATCTTAAGTGACGACGCGGCGAAAAAAGAACTAGAAGAAGCTCGCCAAGATATCTTGTCGGGTAAACGCACCTTCGCAGATGTCGCCCAAAGCTTGAGTGCTGACCCGGGTTCTGCCGTCAATGGCGGACAGCTAGGCTGGCAAACACCGGATTTGTACGTACCGGAATTTAAAAACAAGGTCGAAACCTTACCCACTGGCGTGATCAGCGAACCATTCAAAACCGTCCATGGCTGGCACATTGTCGAAGTGACCGGTCGCCGTGATGTGGACCGTACCGATGCGGCAGTGAAAAACCGTGCGTACCGTATTCTGTTCAATCGTAAGTTTAACGAAGAAGCCCAAGCCTGGTTGCAAGAGCTGCGTGCCGGGGCCTTTATCGAGCAACCGGAAGCAACTAATGACCAAGGTTAAACGACTCGCCATTACCCCGGGCGAACCCGCGGGGATCGGGCCGGATCTGGTCTTAGCGATCGCGCAACAGGACTGGCCGCACCAATTGGTCATTTGTGCTAACGCTCAGCTTATGGTAGAACGTGCAGCCCAATTGGGTTTGCCGATCACGGTAAGTGCCTATGATCCGACACAACCAGCACAACCGCACACCGCGGGGACACTGGTCGTGGCCGATCACCCTTTGGCAACAACGGTGATCGCGGGCCAATTGGATGAACACAATGGCCAGTACGTTCTGGACACCCTTCGCCATGCCGCCGAGGGCTGTTTATCCGGCGAATTCGCCGCGGTCGTGACCGGTCCCGTCCATAAGGGCGTGATCAACCGCGCAGGGGTACCTTTCAGTGGCCATACCGAGTTCTTCGCGCAACAATCTGATACCGCACAAGTGGTGATGATGTTGGCCACCGAAGGACTACGCGTGGCACTGGTGACGACGCATATTCCGTTAGCGGCCGTCTCTGAGGCCATCACGGCAGAGCGACTTCAGCAGGTTATTCGTATCCTGCATGCCGATTTAATTCAAAAGTTTGGCATCGCCCAACCGAAAATTTATGTGTGCGGACTGAACCCGCACGCGGGTGAAGATGGCTGCTTGGGGACCGAAGAGATCGATGTGATCAGCCCGGCCCTAGCGCAACTTCGCCAGCAAGAAGGAATGGCACTCATCGGCCCTTTACCGGCTGATACCATTTTTCAGGAAAAATACCTGGCAGACGCCGATACGGTACTCGCCATGTATCACGATCAAGGGTTACCAGTGCTAAAATTCAAAGGCTTTGGTAAATCAGTCAACATTACGTTGGGCCTGCCCTTCATCAGAACTTCAGTAGATCATGGTACCGCACTGGAACTTGCCGGTACCGGACAGGCGGACACCGGTAGCCTTTGGACAGCGCTATCGCACGCCCTTGAATTGGTAGAAAAACAAACATGAGCAGCGATCAAGTCCACCTAGGCCACCGCGCGCGTAAGCGCTTTGGTCAGAACTTTTTAAACGACCCATACATTATTGACGGTATTGTTTCATCCATTAACCCGCGTCCAGGCCAAAACCTGGTAGAGATCGGCCCGGGTCTGGGT
The DNA here is from genome assembly GCF_050337005.1 of Photobacterium japonica. Lineage (NCBI taxonomy): Bacteria > Pseudomonadati > Pseudomonadota > Gammaproteobacteria > Vibrionales > Vibrionaceae > Photobacterium > Photobacterium japonica. Next base: position 104,076 of record NZ_JAKJSN010000015.1, read on the forward strand.
GCGATCACTGAGCCTGTGGGCAAGATGGTCGACAAGTTCACCGTGATCGAGCTTGACCGTGACTTGGCAGAACGTCTGCGTAATCACCCTGATCTAAGCAGCAAACTGACCATTCATGAAGGCGATGCCATGCGCTTCGACTTCACGCAGCTGATCAAAGAAAACAACAAGCTGCGTATTTTCGGTAACTTACCATACAACATCTCAACGCCATTGATGTTCCACCTTTTTAGCTTCCATGAGCATATTCTTGATATGCACTTTATGTTGCAAAAAGAAGTGGTTAACCGTTTGGCAGCCGGTCCTGGCAGCAAAGCGTACGGCCGCCTAACGGTGATGGCGCAATACTATTCACGCGTGATGCCTGTATTGGAAGTGCCGCCTGAGTCGTTTGTTCCAGCACCCAAAGTTGACTCTGCGGTTGTCCGTATTACACCGTATGAAGTCCTGCCGCACCCATGTACTAACCTTAAGTGGCTAGACCGTGTTTGCCGCGAAGGCTTCAACCAGCGCCGTAAAACGATCCGCAACTGCTACAAAGCATTACTGACGGAAGAGCAGTTAATTGACTTAGGGGTTAACCCGACACTGCGTCCAGAAAACCTTACGCTTGAGCAATTCGTTGCGATGGCAAACTGGCTGGATGCCAACCACAGCAACTAAGCGCGTGCTGTAGCAACACCGTTGACACACCCGGGTATCAGGGCAACCTGATACCCTCGTCAGAAAGGAATCACACGATGACAGCAAATGTGACGCCAACAATCAAATGCCGAGTGGTCACCCATTATGTGGAAGATCAATCCGAGCCCGACCAACAACGCTACGTCTTCTCCTACACCATCACCATTGCCAACCTCGGGCAAGGTGCAGCCACGCTCCTCAGTCGTCGCTGGCTGATCACCGATGCCAATGGCAAAAAGCTGGTGATTGAAGGCGAAGGTGTCGTTGGTGAGCAACCAACCATTGCTGCGCACGACGAATACACCTATACCAGTGGCACGATTATCGAAACACCGCTTGGTGTCATGCAAGGCCACTACGTCATGACCAATGAAGCGGGGACGGAATTCCACGCCGAAGTGGAGCCGTTTCGCCTTGCGGTTCCCAATATTCTTCATTAAGGATACTTATGTCGACCTACCTTGTCGGTGACATTCAGGGGTGTCTGGCTGATTTACAGCATTTACTGGACGATGCCCAGTTTGATCCCACGGCAGACACGCTGTGGCTCACTGGTGACTTAGTCGCGCGCGGCCCGCAGTCGCTTGAGACCCTGCGTTTTGTCAAAAACCTAGGCAAACGCGCGACCACCGTACTGGGTAACCACGATTTACACCTGCTAGCGGTCACCAACGGCATAGCCAGAAACAAACCGAAAGATAAACTGCAGCCAATTCTGGATGCACCAGATTGCGATGCACTGATGCACTGGTTGCGCCACCAACCGCTATTGGCGGTTCACGCCGACCATGATTTTGTGATGACCCATGCGGGGTTACCTCCCCAATGGGACTTAGATCAGGCACAGCAGTACGCCCGCGAAGTGGAAGCCATTCTGCAAGGTGACCGCTACCTGTGGCTACTGGAAAACATGTATGGCAACGGCCCCGAACAATGGGATCCGTCACTAACGGGGATTGAACGCTACCGCTTTATCATCAATGCCTTTACCCGTATGCGCTTTTGCTACCCCGATGGCCGTCTCGACATGGACTGTAAATTGGCACCTGAGCACAGCGGTGAAACCGGGTTAGTGCCATGGTTCGCCCTAGAACGCCCTCATATCGACAAGAAGATGATATTTGGCCACTGGGCTGCCCTTGAGGGCTACGAGGATGATAACGTCATAGGGTTGGATACAGGCTGCGTCTGGGGCAACAGCATGACACTTTTACGTTGGGAAGACGGTGCGCGATTTGAGCACGCCTGTCCGGTGCACGCGAGCTGACCCCTGCATATACCAGCCAGCTCACGCCAAAGAAAAAGGCTTGCCCATGGGCAAGCCTTTTACATGGTAAGTCGTACTAAACGAATAACCGTCTAGGCATTCCGTTCGAGGATCACAAAGCGCATGTCATGGGCGTTTTTCTCATCCGCCACATACGTTTCACTGTGCACTTCCTGCCAATCACGCCCCCAATCAGGGAAGCAGGTATCGCCGTCTACCGTCCAATCAATGAACGTCAGGTACAAACGCTCCGCCTCTGGCAAGCACGCGGTATAAATCGATCCGCCGCCGATGATCATCAGCTCGTCAACCTGACCGGCCGCCGCTTTAGCTGCCGCAATATCCGCAACGACCGTGATCCCATCAGCTTGATAAGCGGCGTTACGGCTGATCACGATATTGTGGCGACCCGGCAACGGGCGACCAATGGACTCATAGGTTTTACGCCCCATGACCACAGGCTTGCCCATCGTGACGTGTTTGAACCAAGCAAAGTCGGCCGGTAAATGCCACGGCATCGCATTGTCTTTGCCAATCACGCGTTCATGAGCCATCGCGGCCACCATACTGATTTTCATCTGATCTTCCCCGTCTTCAATGTGTCCCCGTTATATCACAGGACAATGGCTAAACGACAGGCCGACGGCGATAGAATAACAACCCCGGCATGGCTAAACCAATGGCCAGCGAGGCAATGATAAACACCGCCTTGAGCATGTTGTCCATCAGCATCGCCCACAGCTCAGGGGTAAAGCCGCTGTGATTGATCTCCACCAAGGCGATCATGGCCTTAAACGCAAACACCCCTGGCACCATCGGGATCATCGCCGCCACGGTGAACACTTTCGGGTGGGCGAGAAAACGGTGCGACCAATGCACGCCGATCATCCCCACTAACGTTGCGGCGCCCAGCGTCGCCCACTCAATCGAAACGCCCCAGTGCATAAGCGCAAACCGAAAGCCGTGCCCTAACGCCCCGCCAATGGCGCAATATTTCAACGCTTTCGGTGGCACATTGAACACCAACGCAAACCCGATAGCCGGGATCATGGCAAAGAACATGTCGTGAAGCAGAGCCAGCAAAAAGGTGACAGAAAACATTATAACCACCCCCACACACCCAACACGTTCATCGCCGCGATAATCCCCATACTGGTGGATAACGTCAGCAATGACGCCATCGTCCAACGGGCAATCCCCATATTTACGTAGCCTTTTACCATGTCAGAAATGGCATTGATGAGCGGGAAGCCCGGCACCAACATCAGCACCGATGAGGCCATCGCGATAAAGGGCGTTTCCCCGATCTGATACACCTCACCAAAACCGGAAATCAGGGTGGTGACAAACGCGGTGATACCAAAATTCAATAAGGGATTAAAATGGCAATGTGCGATCTCTTGACGCACGAACATGCCAATCGCGGAGGCAAAAAAGGTCAACACAAACACCGGCCAATCCCCGCCAGCTAAACGGCTAAAAGAGGCGCAGGACAACCCAATCATGACGATCACCAAATAGCGGTTGTATCGCCACGGCTGGATCTTCTCAAGACGCTGATGCACACCGTCGATATCAAGCATCCCGCGCTCAGCCAAAATACACACCCGTTGGATCTCGGTCACCACCTGCATGTTGATCCCGCGATCCTGACATTGGCGCGTGGTGGTGATACACCGATCACGGCTCAAGGTTGTCAGTACCATCGAACTGGCTGACAGTGACACTTCCACACTGTCGACGCCTAAGGCGAGCCCTAACCGCCTGGCCACATCCATCACTAACGCGCTTTCTGCCCCGTGCTGCAACAAACGTTGCCCTGCTAACACAGATAACCGTGAAACTTCCCGTTGCATGGGTTCTGATAAGGGTGCTGTTTCCACCTGCATTGCCACTCCTGTTAAATGCTATGATCCCGTCGATGGTGAATTATCATACAAAATAATGAGAGTGGGTTTGATTAGACACAAAAAAAGCCGCGCTAATGGCGGCTTTTCATCATGGACCTTCATCAGGTCAACAGCAGACTTACGGCTTGTAGATGATCTCTACGTCGTAATCGTCTTCGTTCCAGTCGTCCCAATCATCGTCATCATCATCCGATTCTTGCGCTTTCTTCAGCTGTTCAGTGTGGTAATCATCCCACTTGAAGTCCACTTTCTCGACTTTATTTTCTTCAGCTTCGTACTTAATCTTCGGCATCGCATCAATCGCGCCCATCAGATCAAACGTCAGCTCTTTCGTGCCGATGCGGTTCAGCGCAGAAATACTGTAGTACTTGTCTTCCCATGCCAACGCTTCAAGCACGTCAGTGATCTTCTCTTGCGCTTCTTCTTCAGAAAGCAGATCCGCTTTGTTGAAAACGATCCAACGTGGCTTATTGCCTAACTTGTCACTGTATTGCTCAAGCTCGTTGATGATCGTAAAGGCATTTTCTACCGGATCCGAACCATCAGCTGGCAACAAGTCGATCATGTGCAAGAGTACACGACAACGCTCAAGGTGCTTCAAGAAACGAATACCCAAGCCTGCACCATCAGCAGCGCCTTCGATCAAGCCTGGAATATCAGCGACAACGAAACAACGATCAGAGTCGACACGTACCACACCCAAGCTTGGTACAAGCGTGGTAAATGGATAGTCAGCCACTTTTGGCTTCGCCGCAGACACAGAGCGAATGAACGTTGATTTACCGGCATTCGGTAGACCTAGCATACCCACATCAGCCAGCAACAACAGCTCCAGACGAAGGTGACGTATCTCGCCCTTACTGCCCATTGACTTTTGACGAGGCGCACGGTTTACCGACGATTTGAAACGGGTGTTACCCAAACCATGGAAACCGCCTTTAGCGACCATGATTTTCATGCCGTGCTCAGTCAGATCGGCAATGACTTCGCCCGTATCTTCATCAATCGCACGCGTACCCACAGGGACAGTCAACACGCTGTCAGCACCGCGTTTACCGGTACAGTTACCACCACGACCATTTTCACCACGCTCTGCCGCGTGGAAACGCTCGAAGCGGTAGTCGATCAGGGTGTTAAAGTTTTCATCGGCCAATAGGTAAACATCACCACCATCGCCGCCATCACCACCGTCAGGGCCCCCTCTCGGGACGTACTTTTCAGTACGGAAACTGACTGTACCGTTGCCACCGTCACCGGCGTCAACGCGGATTACCGCCTCATCAATAAACTTCATTTTTTTCTCCGCACTGTGGCGTTAAAACTTTTCATCTGGCGGCCTATACCACCAAAATACTATTAACCTATTGTACAACCAAACGTCGCGCTTATCTGGCCTTTCCTGCAAGATCCCCGTTCAGGGATCCTACCAGCATTATTGCTTACGCAGGAAACGGTGACCTGTTGCGCTGAACATCGCGCTACCGACCACGACCATTGCACCCATGTAACCGAGGCTATTTAATGCCACCGAGGCCACATGCGCCGGCCAAATCAAGCTCGCAAGATCCACAAACACAATCGTGAACAGGGGTGTTAACGTAATCACCGCACTCACTTTTGAGGCTTGCCAGCGTGCCATGGCTTCAGCAAACGCGCCATACCCCACCAAGGTGTTGATACAGCAGAAGAGCAGCATGCCCACTTGGCGAGGATCCATCAACTGGATCTGACTCGGTGTCGCCAGCGGTGTTAGCATCACTGCGCAGATCACATAGATCGTCAGCAGGATCTGCGGGGAACTATAGCGCTTAAGCATCGCTTTTTGCGCGAGGGCATAGATCACCCATACCACCGCCGCTAAAACGGCCAACAATACCCCTGTTGTGTACCCATTCAGGCTGGTAAATAACTCCGCCAGGCGTTCGTTAAAGAACAACAGCAAGCCGGATAATAAACCCACAACACCGATCTTCTGATGCCGTCCAAGCGTTTCTTTAAAGCAGACTACACTGGCGAGCAACAACATAACAGGTGCGAGCTGGATAATGACTTGTACGACAGGAGGATTCAAATATTCAAGTGCGCTGTTAAACAGGACAAAGTTACCGGCAAGGCCGATACTGCCCAGCAGCATGATACCGCCTCCAGACACGCCTAACGTACTGACAGCAGGGAGTTGGCGGCGATAGCTCAACCAGAGGCCAAGCCCTAACGAGGCGGCGACGAAACGGTACCAGACGATGGTAAAGGGATCCATCACTTCTACCGCCTGCTTCATCGCAATCGGTAGTGCTCCCCAGAAAACCGCAGTCAGCAATGCCAGCGCCATCCCCATGAGGGGATTCTGTTGTGGCATAGTGCCTCCAATAACAAAAAGCCCCGCCAATTGGCAGGGCTTTTATCATTTATGTCGAGACTGAATTATTCAGCTTCGATAGAAATGAATTTACGGTTCTTAGGACCTTTCACTTCAAACTTAACTTTACCGTCAGTTAGAGCGAATAGAGTGTGGTCTTTACCGCAACCTACGTTAGTACCAGCGTGGAACTTAGTACCACGTTGACGAACGATGATGTTACCTGCAAGTACAGATTCACCACCGAAACGCTTAACACCTAGGCGTTTAGCTTCTGAATCGCGACCGTTACGAGTAGAACCGCCAGCTTTTTTATGTGCCATCTTTAAATTCTCCTGTTATTAAGCGCTGATGCCAGTAATTTTGACTTCAGTGAACCACTGACGGTGGCCCGCTTGCTTACGAGAGTGCTTACGACGACGGAACTTAACGATTTTAATTTTATCGCCACGACCGTGAGTAACTACTTCAGCAGTTACTTTACCGCCAGCCAGGAAAGGTGCGCCTACAGTTACTTCTTCGCCATTAGCTACTAGAAGTACTGAGTCGAATTCAATGCTAGCGCCAGTTTCAGCGTTTAGCTTTTCTAAGCGTAGGGTTTGGCCTTCGCTTACACGGTGTTGTTTACCACCACTTTGGAAAACAGCGTACATGTCTTACTCCGCTTGTCCGCATAGGCCATTTGCCACGTAAATTTTGGGCAATGGGTATGCGCTTAATCTTGTCATCAATAGGGCGCGAATGTTACGTGAAAACAGATCTTCTGGCAAGTGATTGTGCAAAGAAAATTGGTGAAAAGGTGCTCAGGAATAAAACTCACTGATTTAAACACAATCGAGGTTATGAAGATTGCGCGCTTTTAGTGTAATATTCGATAATTAATTTTAGCTACTGATTAACAAATCAAGGCGCTGACATCCTGCTTCCGACAAGGCTTAAGCCTTGTGTGCCCTGCACTTAAGTCGCACGATGACACATTCATCCACGAATGGCCTCGCGTTTGATGATCAGTCAGCTCGCTCAAAATTCCGCCGAATTACCGGCGCACTATTTTTGCTGGATGTACAATGGATTTCAAAGCTATCCAAGCGCTCACTGCCAGTGATATGGCAGAGGTTGACGCGAAGATACTGGCGCAGCTGAACTCAGATGTCGCCCTCATCAATCAACTCGGTTTCTACATTGTCAGCGGTGGAGGCAAACGCCTACGTCCAATGCTGGCCGTTTTGGCGGCGCGTGCGCTGGGCTATGACGGCGATAAGCACACCACAGCGGCCGCTTTTATCGAATTTACCCATACAGCAACACTGCTACACGATGACGTTGTGGATGAATCCGATATGCGCCGCGGTAAAGCTACCGCCAATGCCATGTTCGGCAATGCCGCCAGCGTTCTGGTGGGCGATTATATCTACACCCGCTCTTTCCAAATGATGACGAGCCTACGATCTTTAAGGATCCTTGATATCATGAGTGAAGCGGTGAATGTGATCGCCGAAGGAGAAGTGCAGCAATTAATGAACTGCAATGATCCTAATACCACCGAAGATAACTACATGCAGGTGATCTACTCAAAGACGGCCCGCCTGTTTGAAGCCGCGACGCAGATCGCCGCGATCCTTGTCGACGCACCACAAGACGTCGAAACCGCACTGCAAGACTACGGCCGTTACTTAGGGACTGCCTTCCAGTTGATCGACGATGTCTTGGATTACACCGCTGACGGTGACGAGATGGGCAAAAATGTGGGCGATGATTTAGCAGAAGGCAAACCGACCCTGCCGCTATTGCATGCCATGGCACACGGTAATGCCGAACAACAAGCCATGATCCGCGAAGCGATTGAGCAGGGTGACGGGCTTGATAAGCTTGCGCCTATCCTCGCCTGCATGCACGACGTCGGCTCACTGGCTTACACGCAGCAACGCGCTGAAGAAGAAGCAGAGAAGGCCATTGCAAGCCTCGCTTGCTTGCCTGAGAGCGATTACAAGACAGCATTGATTGCCCTTGCCCATTTGGCAGTGCATCGAAACAAATAAGCCAGCACGCGATACCGTTCGGATCATCCCGATGGTGATCTCTTGGCCCCCAAAAGCCTGCGTTTATACGCAGGCTTTTTTGATCTTTTCTGCCCCGTCATACGTTCCTTGCCATAGCGAAAACCACGCTACGCTATATAAAGAGACACAAAACGATCATTAGGATCGTGACGGGAGGTGACCATGCAAGCGAAAGATCTTAAGCCGGGAATGTGGGTGGAACATCAGCAAGGAATCGCGGAAGTGGTGGAGGTAGATCAAGATCACAACACGGCGATCATTGAAAAACGCCATGATCATCGTCGCGTCAGTATTTGCTGTGATGATCTTGTCGACCAACCTCAGCTTCATAATGGCTGCGATAGCTATTATTAGCCACGCTGCTATTTATCATACGACACAAAAAAAAGCGGCCACTCAAGGTGTCCGCTTTTCTCTTCTATTTATCGTTCACTTACTTCACAGCAAACGCTTCGCCTTTCTCGATATCATCGTGCAAGGTCTCTAGCATGCCTTCCAGTGCCGCTTGCTCAAACGCGCTAAGCGGACCGTAATCCATCACTTCCTCAACCCCTTCTTTCCCCAATAGGATAGGCTGAGCGAAGAAACGGGCATGCTTACCGTCACCTTCAACATACGCACACTCAACAAGACCGGTTTCGCCTTGCAGTGCACGCACAAGCGATAGACCAAAGCGGCATGCCGCCTGACCCATAGACAGTGTCGCTGAACCGCCACCCGCCTTCGCTTCTACCACTTCCGTACCCGCATTCTGAATACGTGGTGTCAGTGCTTCAATTTCTTCTTGCGTAAATTCCACGCCTTTTACTTGCGATAGCAATGGCAGAATGGTTACGCCAGAGTGGCCACCAATCACAGGTACGCTCACTTGGCCTGGATCCAAATCTTTCAGCTCTGCCACGAACGTTTCAGAACGGATCACATCCAGTGTCGTCACACCGAACAGCTTACGCTTGTCATACACACCGGCTTTCTTTAGTACGTCAGCAGCAATGGCTACCGTTGTGTTGACTGGGTTCGTGATGATGCCCACACATGCTTTTGGACATACAACAGCAATTTTTTCTGCTAGGGCTTTTACAATCCCTGCGTTCACGTTAAAGAGATCCGCGCGATCCATACCAGGCTTACGCGCCACACCTGCAGAGATCAAAACAACATCCGCACCTTCCAATGCAGGCGTTGGATCTTCACCGGCATAACCTTTGATCGAGACAGGGGTTGGGATATGGCTAAGATCAGCCGCTACACCCGGTGTTACTGGGGCAATATCATACAGCGCCAGATCAGAACCAGCAGGGAGACGGTTTTTTAGCAATAATGCCAACGCCTGCCCAATACCACCAGCCGCACCAATTACAGCAACTTTCATGTTCGTTCTCCTTTACGATAGAAGTATAGATATATAATTTTCAGACCTAATCATATGAAATAACTATTAATTTGAATTAATAATTATTTCATATTTCGGCTAGATCAAACGTTATAGGAAGCCACAGTCAAATACAATCATATGCCGCACGCTTTGCGATATTACGCATGACTATGAATTAAATGTGCTACATCCGTATAACATTTCCCGCTATAAACTTGACCAATAGGCATTTTGCGACTTGCATAAAAGATCATATTTATGCATTTAAGCACGCGATTTGGGTGACACATGCACCAGTTTATTGGAACACCGTTTGCTTGCAGCCCAAAGGTTTGCCAGAATACCCCCCTCGTCCCTGTACATGAAATTTACTTATGCGAAATTCAGATAAACAAGAGCGCTTAGTCAAAGCGTTCAAAGCCATTCTAAAAGAAGAAAAATTCAGCTCTCAAGGCGAAATTGTCGATGCGCTGAAGGCCCAGGGGTTCGATAACATCAACCAATCTAAAGTCTCGCGTATGCTGACGAAATTCGGCGCTGTGCGTACCCGCAACGCCAAAATGGAGATGGTGTACTGCCTGCCTATGGAGCTCGGTGTTCCGACGACCAGCAGCCCACTGAAAGAGTTGGTGATGGAAATCGGTTATAACAGTGCATTGGTTGTGATCCACACCGGTCCAGGTGCCGCACAAGTGATTGCACGCCTATTGGATTCTTTGGGTAAAGCTGAAGGGATCTTGGGTGTAGTCGCGGGTGATGACACCATTTTCATCACGCCAACGAACAGCATTTCAACGGAAGATCTGTTCGACTCGGTATGTGAATTATTTGACTACAGTAAATAATTATTTACTTGTGCATTAATGCCAGACAGCCCTTTTCTGCCCTTGCGCACGACTGTCTGGTATTAGTGAGAGACTGATCACAATCAAACAATCTTTTCCTTCTCCCCTCGATAACAAACAACCCCATGATTTAAAAGCATAAACACTGCATGCCACACTCGATCCAATAAATCCCCCCTTATGCCTTACCCCCTCTTTGCATTAACAAACTTTTAAACTTCTCACTTATCTTTGGTATCATCTTATTCGCTGAAATGTGTACTACCTTGGTAGATAAGCCTTTTTCATCGTCGCTATTTTTGCTCTGAACAAACGGTACATGCGATAGCGATAAGCACGATAAAAACGCAAGGCTCTAGGAATAACAATAATCAGGAAGGGACCACTATGGCACTAAAGCAATTGATGACAGCCAGCGCACTCGCCGCCGCAATGATGACAGCCGGCATGGCTAACGCGCAAAACTTTATCACCATTGGCACCGGTTCGGTCACGGGGGTCTATTACCCGACAGGCGGCGCCATCTGTAAGCTCGTCAATAAAGACCGTAAAACCCATAACGTTCGCTGTTCGGTGGAATCAACCGGTGGCTCTATCTATAACGTTAATACCATGCGTGCCGGTGAACTCGACTTCGGTATCGTGCAGTCTGACTGGCAGTACCACGGCTATAACGGTACCAGTAAGTTTGAAAAACAGGGCCCATACAAAGACATGCGCGCGGTATTCTCTCTACATGCCGAACCGTTCAATATCATCGCCCGTGCCGATTCCGGCATTAATAGCGTGGCTGATCTGAAAGGCAAACGCGTGAACATCGGTAACCCGGGTTCTGGCGACCGTGCCACCATGGGCGTCGTGATGGAGGCCATGGGCTGGACCAACAAAGACTTCAAACTGACCTCTGAGCTGAAAGGGTCTGAGCGTTCGCAAGCCTTGTGTGATAACAAAATTGACGCCTTTGTCTACGTGGTGGGTCACCCGAATGGATCCATCAAAGAGGCGACAACCTCGTGTGATGCCAAACTGATCCCTGCCACTGGCGCATCTATCGATAAGATCGTGGCAGATAACCCGTACTATGCCAAGAGCACCGTACCGGGCGGCATGTACAAAGGGACCACCGATGAAGTAAACAGCTTTGGTGTGGCGGCTACACTGGTTTCTTCAACCAATGTGCCGGATGACGTGGTCTACGCGTTAGTGAAGGGCGTTTTTGAGAATTTTGACACCTTCAAACGCCTTCATCCTGCATTTGCCAACTTGAAGCCGGAAGACATGGTGAAAGACGGTCTGTCTATCCCACTTCATCCGGGGGCAGTGAAATATTACAAGGAAGCCGGTTACCTTAAGTAAGGCCGACGATCCTCATTTCACACTGTCGCATGCGCCCACACGTGGCGCATGCTGTTTTTCCTATCCGCAACCACGCTTCACTCCCTCGCCCATCAAAGAAGGATAATGCATGACGAAGACAACTTCCTCGTCGACAGACGTGCAGGATATGGTGGCACAGGCCGATACCGGGGCAAGGAGCCCGCACGGATTGGCTGGTCGTATTCTCTGGATAGTGCCCCTGTGCTGGTCACTGTTTCAACTGTGGTATGCCTCGCCATTACCGTTTATTTTTAATTTCGCGGTGCTCAATGACACCGAAGCCCGCTCTATTCACTTAGCGTTTGCAGTCTTTCTCGCGTTTACTGCTTACCCAGCGCTGAAACGATCACCGCGCGATCGCATCCCTGTCCTTGATTGGATGCTGGCGTTTGCCGGCAGCTTTTCTGCTGCTTATCTCTATGTATTTTATACCGAGCTGGCGGATCGCTCGGGCGCCCCGACCCAACTCGATATTATTGTCGCTGTCACCGGCATGATCATGCTGTTAGAAGCCACGCGCCGAGCGTTAGGCCCGCCGTTAATGGTCGTGGCTGTCGTCTTCTTACTCTACACCTTTGGCGGCCCGCATATGCCGGACGTCATTGCCCACAAAGGTGCAAGCTTAAACAAAGCCATGTCGCACCTGTGGCTCACCACCGAGGGCGTATTTGGTATCGCCGTCGGTGTATCGACTTCGTTTGTGTTTTTATTTGTACTTTTTGGCGCGATGTTAGAGCGTGCAGGCGCCGGGGCGTACTTCATTAAAGTGGCCTTTTCATTGCTTGGCCACATGCGAGGCGGCCCCGCTAAAGCGGCCGTCGTGGCATCCGGGTTATCGGGGCTGGTCTCTGGCTCATCGATTGCCAATGTGGTCACGACCGGCACCTTTACCATTCCCCTGATGAAGAAGGTCGGCTTTCCTGGCACCAAAGCCGGTGCTGTTGAAGTGGCCGCGTCGACAAACGGCCAGCTCACGCCCCCCATCATGGGGGCCGCCGCTTTCTTGATGGTCGAATATGTCGGGATCTCGTATGTCGAAGTGATCAAAGCCGCCTTACTACCGGCGTTAATCTCTTATATCGCCCTGATTTATATCGTGCATTTGGAAGCCTGCAAAGCCGGTATGCAGGGGCTTAAACGCCGTTACACACCAACAATAACTCAAAACCTCTTCTCTTTTGCCACCACCTTGGTCGGGCTTGTCGTGCTCAGTGCCATCATTTACTACGGTGTTGGCTGGACCAAAGATGTCTTCGGTGCGGCGGCGACTCCCATGATTGCCGGGGTGATCTTGATCGCTTATGTGATCTTGGTGAAGATCTCCGCCAACTACCAAGATCATACTTTAGAAGATCCCAACGCTGACATCACCACCGTGCCAGACCCCGGCCCCACCATCAAATCCGGTCTGTATTTCTTGCTACCGATTGTGGTGCTGGTGTGGTGCTTGACGGTCGAACGCTTCTCACCAGGACTGTCAGCCTTCTGGGCCACCGTGTTCATGATCTTCATTCTGCTGACTCAACGCCCGCTAATGGCCTACTTTAATCAGGAAATGTCACTGTGGCAGGCAACAAAAGTCGGCGGCGTGGATTTACTGGAAAGTTTAGTGACAGGTGCGCGCAATATGATCGGCATCGGTGTGGCCACCGCCGCCGCGGGGATTGTGGTCGGCGTCGTCACCTTAACCGGAATTGGTTTGGTGATGACCGAGTTTGTCGAGTTCATCTCCGGCGGTAATATTATGTTGATGCTGCTGTTCACGGCATTGATTAGTTTGATCCTTGGCATGGGATTACCGACCACGGCGAACTATATCGTGGTTTCCACCCTAATGGCACCGGTTATCGTCACACTGGGGGCGCAACACGGTTTGATCATCCCATTAATTGCGGTGCATCTGTTTGTGTTCTATTTCGGGATCCTCGCCGATGATACGCCGCCAGTGGGGTTAGCGGCTTTTGCCGCCGCTGCCATAGCAAAAAGCGATCCGATCCGAACCGGTATTCAGGGTTTTACGTATGATATCCGGACCGCGATCTTGCCGTTCATGTTCATTTTCAACACGCAATTATTGATGATGAATATCGACTCATGGTGGCACCTCGCGCTGACCGTTCTGTCTGCCATCATTGCAATGCTAACGTTCTCCGCCGCCACACAAGGATGGTGGTTTACCAAAACCAAATGGTGGGAAGTGATCGCGCTCTTGTTGATCACCTTTACTTTGTTTAGACCGGGCTTCTGGTGGGATAAAGTCTACCCGCCACAGCATGATATGCCGGGCGCACTGATCAGTGATGCAGCCGATAAACTCAGTATTGGCCAACCGCTGGCGTTACGCGTGCGCGGGGAAAACTTAGAAGGCAATATGGTCAGTAAACATGTCCGGTTACCGTTCGACGAAGCCGCGATCACCCCAGAAGATCGTATCGCCTCTACCGGACTGATGCTGCGTCAAGAAGGCGAGAAAATGCTGGTCGACATGGTGGCGTTTGACAGTTCGGCCGAAAAAGCGGGGATCGACTTTGACTGGGAAATTACCACCGTCAGTCTACCTGCCGCGCGACCGATGAAGGAATGGGTCTTTGTGCCTACCTTGTTGATATTGACCGCGCTGGGTTGGAATCAACGTCGACGAGCACGCCAAGCCGGTCACCTCTGACAACGGAGCCTTCCCTCTCTCACACCAACCTTCAAGGCCCTTTCTCACGAAAGGGCTTTTTTATTGGCTACCGTTCCTTATATGCGCCGTCACCTTCCGTCTCGGCAGAAACAAGCAGTATCCACCCAAGCGATATACACTATACGTAGCCTTCTTCTTTCATCAAGGAGCGCAACGATCCCTATGTATAAACAACTCTTAGTGCCCATAGATCTTAATGAACCGGGGTTTACCGAAAAAGCCATGCAAATGGCCGTCTGGCAGGCGAAACAAAGTCATGCCACGATCCATTTGCTCACCGTACTGCCTGGGGTTCACCTTGCCATGGTATCAAGTTACTTCCCTAAAGATGCCGCACGACAAATACTGCAAGAGACTCAGCAACAACTCAGGGCATTTGCTGACACGCACATACCACCAGAAATTGTTCACCATCAATGTGTGTGCGAGGGGAAAGTCTGGACCACGATTGTCGAGCATGCCGTACGCATTGGGGCTGATCTCATCATCATGCCCAGCCATCAACGATCCACCCTCGATCACCTTCTACTGGGTTCCGTGACAGGTAAAGTCATCGAAAACTCCCCCATCAATGTACTGATCATCAAGCCACCCGTTGAGGCCGACATCGACGATAATGATGATGACGGCAATCACGAGGACTGACACCTACCGTGTAGCGCGCGCAAAAAAAGCCCGCAATGCGGGCTTTTTTCAAGATCGGAGGGGGGATCACTGACGGTGATCGTATCCCCAGCGAGGCACTAAACCTTGAGATACACCCAGATGATCGAGGATCCTCGCCACCATAAAATCGACCAAGTCTTCAATCGATTGCGGCTGGTGATAAAACCCCGGGGCGGCCGGCATGATGGTCACACCCATGTGGGAGAGCTTAAGCATGTTTTCTAGGTGCAAGGTCGAAAACGGGGTTTCCCTGACCACCAGCAACAATTGCCCGCGCTCTTTCATCACCACATCAGCAGCGCGTTCCAGCAAATTATCGGACATACCATGCGCCACTGACGCCAAAGTACCCGCAGAACACGGGCAGATCACCATTTGCTTAGGCGCCGCCGAGCCTGAGGCGACGGGTGAGAACCAATCTTCTTTGCCACAAACAATCAGCTGCCCGTGATCACACCCCAAATGGGCAATCAAAGCCTGTTGTGCAGCATCAGAGCCCGACGGCAACTTCAAACCCTGCTCGGTTGCCAGCACCACACGGGCGGCTGATGAAATCAACAAGTACACCTGATAGTCAGCAGCGAGCAAACACTCGAGTAAACGCAACCCATAAGGCGCACCAGAGGCCCCCGTCCAGGCTAACGTAATACGCTTATCGGTTTCTTTCTGGCCTTGATCACGCACTGACCGCCTCCAAAGCCGTCAGCAACTTGCCATGAATACCACCAAAGCCACCGTTACTCATCACCAAAATGTTATCACCAGGCTGTGCCGCGACCACAATTTTGGCCACCAGCGCATCCAAATTATCATCCGTATAGGCTGGCTGAGTACACTGCTGAGCAATCTCATCCACCGACCATGGGATCGTATCTGGCTGATAAATGAAAACTTCATCGGCTGCCGCTAACGAAGGCGCTAAGTCTGCCTTATGAACCCCCAATTTCATGGTATTGGAACGAGGCTCCAATACCGCCAAAATACGCGATGTACCCACTTTGGCACGCAAACCGCCCAAGGTCAGTTCAACCGCTGTCGGATGGTGAGCAAAATCGTCATACACACGAATACCATTGTGCTCACCTTTCAACTCAAGGCGGCGTTTGGTATTGATGAACGTCG
This sequence comes from Photobacterium japonica, assembly GCF_050337005.1. Taxonomy (NCBI): domain Bacteria; kingdom Pseudomonadati; phylum Pseudomonadota; class Gammaproteobacteria; order Vibrionales; family Vibrionaceae; genus Photobacterium; species Photobacterium japonica. The sequence goes on from NZ_JAKJSN010000015.1 coordinate 120,424, forward strand.
CCAAGGCTTCACAGGCGAGATCCGGCGTTACACCCACATGACGCGCCGCAGCGATCGCCATCAATGCATTATGAACATTATGATCGCCAATCAACGCCCAATCGACGGTACCGACGACTTGACCATTCAAGGACACGGTAAAACGGCTGCCGGCATCATCACATTTTTTCGCCTGCCAGTGTCCATCCTCACCCATGAATTCCAGCTCACTCCAACAGCCCATTGCCAGCGTTTGATCAATCGCAGGCACGCCTTTCGGTGCAAAAATACGACCATTACCCGGCACCGTACGGACGAGGTGGTGGAACTGACGCTGAATGGCGGTGAGATCATCAAAAATATCCGCGTGATCAAATTCCAGATTATTCATGATCAGCGTGCGTGGGTGGTAATGAACAAACTTTGAACGCTTGTCAAAAAAAGCGCTGTCATATTCATCCGCTTCGACCACAAAGAACATGCTTTCGCCCAGTCTAGCTGAGACACCAAAGTTGCCTAGCACGCCCCCGACAAGGAAACCCGGCTGATAGCCGCAATCTTCTAAGATCCACGCCAGCATACTGGCCGTGGTGGTCTTACCGTGCGTCCCCGCCACCGCTAACACCCAGCGGTCATGCAGCAAAAACTCCTGCAGCCATTGCGGGCCAGAGGTATAACGCAAGTTATGATTGAGCACATACTCCACACAAGGATTACCGCGGCTCATGGCATTACCGATCACGACAAGATCCGGCGCAGGATCCAGCTGAGACGGATCATATCCTTGAATAATTTCAATACCTTGAGATTCAAGCAAGGTGCTCATTGGCGGGTACACATTGGCATCACAGCCCGTCACTTTATGGCCCAGTTGACGTGCCAGAACTGCCGCGCCGCCCATAAATGTGCCGCAAATACCTAGAATATGGATATGCATAACAATCGGCTCACTCAATAATAATTTGATGATTTCACGCTTCTGCGTTACTTCGTTACCATAAAAAAGATCTTTATATACAATTCTTTATATACAAATAGGCGATACGCTATAAAGACGCGCCGTTCCCACTTGGGTACACAAATTGTCAATACATAACATTGTACCTGAGTTATTCACTCTTATGACAACAGGATGCAAGGATTGTATATGTCCGAGATGAAAACCCTTGGCGAATTTATTGTCGAAAAACAGAATGACTTCCCCCATGCCAGCGGTGAATTATCATCGCTCCTCGGCTCACTCAAGCTGGCGGCGAAAATCGTCAACCGCGAGATCAACAAAGCCGGTTTGGTTGATATTACTGGTGCGGTCGGCGGGGAGAATATTCAGGGCGAAGAACAACAGAAACTGGATGTCTACGCCAACGATAAATTCAAAGCCGCCCTCGAAGCCCGTGACCAAGTGTGTGGGGTCGCCAGTGAAGAAGAAGATGAAGCGGTCACCTTCAACAAAGAACTCAACCGCAATGCCAAATACGTGGTACTGATGGATCCCCTGGATGGATCCTCCAACATCGACGTCAATGTCTCTGTCGGTACCATCTTCTCCATCTTCCGCCGCGTTTCCCCTGTCGGCACTCCACCGACACAAGAAGACTTCCTCCAACCCGGCCACCGACAGGTCGCAGCGGGTTACATCATTTATGGATCATCCACGATGCTGGTCTACACCACAGGAAATGGCGTACATGGCTTTACGTACGACCCATCCTTAGGGGTGTTCTGCCTGTCCCATGAAGGGATGACGATCCCACAAACCGGATCGATTTACTCCATTAACGAAGGAAACTACATCCGCTTTCCGCTTGGAGTGAAAAAATACATCAAGTATTGCCAAGAAAACGTACCGGAAGAAGGTCGCCCTTACACATCGCGCTACATTGGCTCACTCGTGGCCGATTTCCATCGCAATTTGCTCAAAGGCGGGATCTACCTGTACCCAAGTACCGCGACACACCCCAACGGCAAACTACGCCTGCTGTATGAATGCAACCCGATGGCGTTTTTGATTGAACAAGCCGGTGGAGAAGCCTCTGATGGGCAACAACGCATCATGGACATTAACCCGACAGAATTACACCAACGCGTCCCCTTCTTTGTCGGATCTCCCACGATGGTACATCAGGTTAAGGCCTTTTTAGCGGAATTTCCCGAAGACTAAAACAGGATAATATTCCCTCGCTGGTGATGGATCATCTTGCGGGGGGATTAGACAAAGAATTAACGATGTTGGTATTATGTTTCAAAGTCACTCACATTTCGTTAATCACAACAAAAGGAAGAGATCATGAGCCTGAATCAGGTACCAGCAGGAAAGGACATCCCAGAAGATATCTATGTCGTCATTGAAATCCCCGCGAATGCGGATCCGATCAAATATGAAGTCGACAAAGATAGCGGTGCGGTGTTTGTTGATCGCTTTATGTCGACCCCGATGTTTTACCCTTGCAACTACGGCTATGTAAACCACACTCTGTCGCTCGATGGCGATCCGGTCGACGTACTGGTACCAACACCATACCCATTGGTACCCGGTGCAGTGATCCGCTGTCGTCCGGTTGGCGTGCTCAAGATGAGTGATGAATCAGGGGAAGATGCGAAAGTCGTGGCGGTGCCGCACTCGAAACTGACAAAAGAATACGATCATGTTCAAGATGTCGATGACCTCCCTGCACTACTGAAAGCACAAATTACCCATTTCTTTGAGCGCTATAAAGAACTTGAAGCGGGTAAATGGGTTAAAGTGGAAGGCTGGGGGGATGCCGCTGCCGCGAAACAAGAAATTATGGATTCGTTCAAACGCGCCCAAGAAAAGTAAATAATATATGGTTCCCAAGCTCACCGCTTGGGAACACTTCAATGAGGATGACACCATGCAACGCCTTGTTACTGCCGCCCTGTTTTCTGTCTGTCTGTTTTCAGGTGCCGCATTGGCTGATGTCGTTTCACCCACGCACTTCTGGCAATACCATCACGAGCTACAGGCAGAAAAGCCCTTGTTAGTGGATGTTCGCTCCCACCAAGAGTTTATTGCAGGGCATCTGCCCAATGCGATCAATATCCCTCACGATAAGATCGCACAATTAGCCACCCTCGCACCCGATAAGTCGCAGCCTATTTTCCTGTATTGCCGCTCAGGTCACCGCGCGGGGTTAGCAGAACACGTCTTAAAACAACAAGGCTATACCCGCATTTATAACGGGGAAAGTTATCAAACCCTGCTGAAGAGCCAACCTAAATAGCAGTCCCTACGCATTTCCTTACTAGCGCGCACGTTGACACCAATCACCACTCTCAATCAATGGTGCGCCAATCAATGAGCCGTTATACAAATATATCCATGCCTCTCCCCACGGGGTCATCACGGGCACACGATCATATTCATCGGGATACGCTTCCAAGATATCCAGCGCCACTAAGTGCGCGGAGGTAATGGCATACACCTCACCGGATAGCCCTCTTTCTGCCGAATCTTCAACTGCGGCTGGATAGTCCCCCAAATCAAACAACCGATAGCCTGTTGGCAAACGACACGCTCCTCGCCACTGCGCGCCAGTTAATACCTGTGCGTTACTCTCCCCCGCGCGTAACGTGCCATACGCAAAGATCAGCATGCCTCTCTCCTTATCCTTCATTGCCAGCCGATATCCTTCATTCACTATCACTCGCTACTCTATCGCGGCCTATAAAAAAGGGCACGCAGAAACCATGATCTGCGTGCCCCCTACCTCTTAGAATGAGCGCTAAACCAACATCGAGGTTGAGCCCTTCACGTTAGGATCAATTGAAATCAAATTGATAGAGCAAGTCGACGGCACTGTCGAGACCAGATACAACCTCAACATACAAGCCTTTCATCAGGCGGTATCGCACCGTAAATTCCCCTATCGATTCAAAGATCCCCACGCCATATTTCACCTGTAAACCCGGTGCAATATAGCCACTGATCGTGACCTGTGAATCAGACCCTGAACCTGCCGTATCTAACGCCAGATCTTGCACACCAAAGGCTTCACCGACGCTGCCCACCAGTTGGCCACTTTGTGCTAAGCCCATACTGATCAAGGCGGTCGTCATAGCATCACTGCTGTCACCCGACTCACTGTCGAGATCTTTACCGCGCAAAATATACGATAGAGCATTTTGCTGTGGCATCGCCGGATCAGAGAAAATATCGACCTTAGGTTTATCGGCCGGCCCTGTCACGCGGATCCCGGCAATTACATCGTCTTCGATATTGTCCGGATCTCGGATCGCTTCAATCGATAAATACGGCTGATCCGCTGGGCCGTTAAACAAGATTTGCCCTTTCCGGATCACCAACTCTTGCGCAAACGACCGGTAGGTACCATTACGCAGATTAATCTCACCGTATACCAATGGGCCTTTCTTGTTCTGGCGAACATTCACTTCGCCCACCAATCCGGCATTCAAGCCAAAGGCTGACAATTTCACATCATCGCCAATCTTCACCAATACGTTAGTTTTCAGGGTAAACGGGATCGGTTTCTCTGCCGCGACCGGTTGCAATTGATTGTTCAGCAAAATTTCATCTTTCGACACCGCGACTGCCGATTCTGGCAATTGATCGACCGTGATCCGCCCCCACGGAATCGCAACGCTTCCCGTTACTTCCGCCAACTGTGGGGTCGCTTTAATGGTCAAATCTGGACTCACTTTCACCGCGAGCATTGGCGGAACACTGACTTCCAGTTCCCGTCCGTTGACGCGCAACTGGCTCTTCCATGCTTTCAAGTCTTGCCAATCACCGTCACCAGTGAGGTTCAACTTGCCGTCAGGCGTGATCACTTCACCGTTCAATTTGGCTTGGTAGCCACTGAACGTCGCAATAATATCCGCTTTTTCGACATCCAACGGCACCGTTCGACCAATCGCTTTCACTTTGGTAACTTTCACCAAGCCTTCCACCGCGGGGTGCATCACTGGGCCAGATAGGTTGAGATTGGCATCTACTTGCCCCGAAAAGGTGTGGTAATCCATCAACAACGGTTTGAGGAAATCGAGCATGAAACGGTCGAGCTTCAGGTTCGCGGCTAACTGCTTATCGCCCGTCAGTTGTGTGACCGTTGCACGACCACTCAAGTCACCGTTATTGCGAACGGCGACCAACCAGTCGGCATTCAGTACGTCCTGTTTCATCTCGGCATTCAGGGTAACGCTGTCCCATCCCACTTGCAGTGGCTCCGCCTCGGTTGAGGTTTCCTGAGTCAACGCCCCCGCAGGCATACGCACATTGGCTTTCACATAAGGGGCGGATTGCGGCGCCCATGTGGCTTCTGCGGTCGCCCCCACTTCCCCTTTAAGGGTGATATGCTCCGGCAGATATTTGGCAATCAAACCATAATCAAAATGATTGATGGCCACATTGGCATGCCCGCTGGTGCCGGCCTCCAAATCCTTGGTTAAACACAGGGAAGCTTTACCTTGCTGCCAGCAATGGGCAGCAACCGACGCTAACTGCGTCTTAAATTGATACCCTAACGCGGTAGGACGGTTTAATCGCCAAGGGCCAATATCGGTCCCGATCTCTCCCGATGTTAATGCGCCTTTCCATCCGATATCACGGTTAAGTGCACCGGTTAAACGCAACATCGTACTGACAGGTTCGGCATCCACATCAAGCGTTAAACTGTGCTGTTGCTCGGTGCCTTTGAATACCATGGCTAAGGTTTTCAAGCTCACCGTGTCATATTTTCCGCCAGCCGCATTCAGCTGAATATCAGCATGGATCTGTGGTAACGGATGAACAATGCCTTTCAAGCTAAGTTGTTCCAGTGTRGCAAGATCTTCCCATCCCATCGCCCGCCCCACCAAGTCAATGGCCAGATCCGGCTCGGCCATTTTGCCACTAAGCGCTACCTTACCCGCAACCTGACCACGCAAGCCTGGCACCGACTTACTGAGATCAGGCGCTTTAATTTCCGCCGTCATGTCCCAGGTATTGGTGAGCTTGCCTTGCGCGGTCAGACCATTCGGTCCATGCTGCAAGGAAAGACCATCAGTGGCTAAAGCCAACTTACCTTTGCCTGTTTTATCACTGGCGGTCAGTTGCCCCTTCAGCACTAAGGCTTGATCCATGACCGTGCCATCAACCATCAATTGAGGCAGATCGACATACCAGCCACCTTTGCGGGTTAATCCTCCTGATGTGGTTAGCTGGCCACTGAGGTCCCCTTGCACCTCTTTCCATTCCAGTCCTGGCTGAATGTGTTCAAACGCTAATGTGCCTTGCCAATTGACTAAGTCCTTCCAATTAGCCCGGGCGCTACCGGTGATTTTCCCACCGAGCGTATCCAAGGCTAATTGCGTTAACTCAACATGCGATAGGCTACCTTTGCCTGTAAGTGCTGCACCAACGGCAGGCATTGGTTGCCCGTCAATCTGACTTTTGAGATCAAAACGGAATGCGGATAAATCCCCTTTCACTTTTAGCCGTGTTTTATCAAGCGTAAAATCTGCTTTCGTTGCAATCGGCCACTGCAAGTGCTGGCTGTTCAAAGCCAAATCAAACGGTAACTCGGGATCTAACGGCGACAACTTTCCAGACAATGCGGCATCTAGCGTCCCCTTGAGCGTTGCATCCAAAACCAAATGCGCCACACTGCCTGACGCATCCAACACCAAGTGATGGCCTTGCAATGGGGCTAACGCGATATCGGCTTTGGCGGCCAATGACAACGGATATTCGCCAGTTAATGTAACAGTGGCATTTGCATCCAGCTTTCCTTGCGGTACATCCAGCACGAGGCTTTTTACCGTCACATCACTGTCGCGGGCAGAGGCCACCACATCCAGCAGTTTCACCGTTTGCGGTGTTTCACCGGATAACGTGAAATCTTTCACCGTCAATCGCTCAACATTCACCGCAAGCGGTAACGTCACTGCGGGTAAGGTGATCGGCTGCGCTGTGGCAGCGTCTTTCTTCTGGGAGGGTTTCTTAGCTGTAGCAGGTGTCTCATCGGCAGGGGCTAACGCCAAGGTAATGGTGTCCCATACCGTCGGTTTCAGGGTCAGGGTATCTCCCGACATCGTCGCAGCCGTTGAGAAGTGCTGCCATGCAACCTGATTGCCTAAAATATCCAACTGAATATCGTTAAGCGTCAAACGATCAACGCTGATTGGGATAGGTAAATTGATCGTCGCCATCGGCGTGTTATCGGTGGGCGCAGGTTCCGTTGATGGCGGTAAAGCAGGCATCGAAAATTGCATGCCCTCTAACGCCAATTCCGACACACACACAGCCGGCGTCAAGAGGCAGTGATCATCGAGTATCAGAGACAGACGCTTGGCATCAAGATCCACTAACGCGTCGTGATAACGCACATCTTGCAACGAAAAACCGGTCAACAAGCTCCCTTGGCTTTTCCCGACCGAGAGCGCTGGCAGTACTTTCTCCGCCCCCCACAACGCCACTTTGATCCCAGCAGGGGTATACAACAACGCGGCAACCGCCAAGACCAACACCAGAAGCAGGGCTAATAGCGCAAGCGAGAGTCTTTTTACCCAAATCATATCTCAGGCCCTAAAATGAAGTGAATCTGGAACTTATCGGTTTCTTTTTCTAAGCCCCATGCAAAATCAAGGCGAATAGGTCCAACAGGGGAAGCCCAGCGCACCCCGACACCGGCACCCGCCAGCCATTCAGGGGTATCGTTCCACGCAGCACCGTAATCATAAAACACCGCGCCCCACCAATCCCCGTATACCCGGTATTGATATTCTAAAGTCGAGGTCGCCATGTATTTCCCCCCCAGCAATTTTCCTTCACTGTCTCGAGGGGCCACCGATTGGTAGCTATAACCACGTAAGCTGTTGTCACCACCAACAAAGAAACGCATAGAAGGCGGAATATCTTCCAGATTATCAGCAAACACCGCCCCCGCATCGACTCGCGCCAAGCCGCGATGATTCTCACCAATGCTGCGGATCCACGCGGAACGCCCTCGTAAACGGGCTAATCGCGTATCGGACCCTAAAGCCGGATCGGAATATTCAATGGAGATCAGCTGTTTATCCCCCCACGTTGGCATCGCACCACCGCGTAATCGGGTTTTATCATAGCTGATCCCAGGAATGATCATCGAAAGCACACCAGTTTCAGAGCTCCCCTGTTTGTAGTCTTCATATAACCAGCGAACAGAGGCGATCCGTTTCCAACCTGATTCTAAGCGCCAGTGACGCTCTAAGCCGATGTTGTATTCGGTACTGATTGTGTCGTGATTATCGACATAGCGGATCCCACCGATCACTTGATAGTAATCGTTAAGTACATCATCAAGGGGAATTTTGTAAGCCGCCTCAATTTTAGGCTGCACCTTGGATATTTCAGTCTTCACACTCAGGCTGTGGCCTTTGCTGTTCAACCATGGTTTACGCCAATTCAATTTCAAACGCATCCCGACATCCGTCGAGTAGCCAATACCGGTTTCTACCTGATTTTTCACTTGTGGTGTCACCACCACATCAATCGGAATACTCCCGTCTTGAAGCTTGGTTGAATCGCCACCCACAAAGATGGAGGAGAACCAACCGACATTCGACAAACGCTGATTAAACTCACCCAGAGAAGAAACTAAATACGGGTCACCGTCTTCATAAGGCACTAATGATGACAGGCGATCAAGCTCGATCTGACTTCCTTCAAACTGGGTCATCCCGAAATTGTAGCGTTGACCGGAAGCATAGGTGAGCGTAATAAAAGCCTCGTTACGACTCGGTACCACTTCCATCTTGCTCTCAGCCATTTCGGCATCAAAGTAACCCTTACGCAGCGCTAAACTACTGAGCGACGATTTCAACGCTTCATATTTACCGTGATTTAACGTTTTCCCTAACCCAAGCCCACTACCACGCACCAACTCAATAAAGTCAGGATCGTCTTTAGCCATCCCCGTTAATGTAATGGCACTTTTCACGATGATGGTTTTCGGGCCGGGGTCGACCTTCACGGTCAGGCGGTGATTTTTACCATCAGCTTTGTCGCTAAAAGTTAGTGTCGGGTTGTAACGCCCCAACGCTTTTAAGGCGTCACGAATCTCTTTCTCAAGCTGTTCTTGAAAACGCAGAGACGTGTTGTAATCTTGTTTGGGGATCGCTGAAACATACGCTTCAACATTGTCCTCCAGACTTCCTTTTAATCCTGTAATTTTCAGTGTGGTTTTCGCCATTGCGGGAACAGCAACTGACAACACTAAAGCGGCGATGGTCGACCGCAATATGACTTTCTTCATGGACTGTGTTCTTCACCAATAGCGCATCATTATTATTTATTTCAGCATGGTTAATTCTGACAAAGCGCCGCCTTAACTGCCAACCTTTTACGGGAAAAAACAAGGAAGTTGAATCTCCTTCAGGTTTCCTCTACCTTGGAAGGACATGACACAGCAAAAAGGACGTTACCATGTCATCGCAGAAATCGACATTACCAGATGCCAACCAAGCCCTCATCGGTAGAGCTACCCCTATCATTCCTAGCGAAGTACATGCCGTAAATGGTACGGTCTTAAACGATAACATTCCGGCAGGCATGGAAGTGCTCACTGTCGGGATGGGCTGCTTCTGGGGGGCTGAACGATTATTCTGGCAACAATCAGGCGTATACAGTACTGCAGTAGGTTACAGTGGTGGCTTTACGCCCAACCCCACTTATCAGGAAGTCTGTACCGGATTAACAGGACATACCGAAGTGGTGAGGATCATTTTCGATCCCAATCTGATTGGGCTAGATAGGTTACTTACCCTATTTTGGGAGAGCCATGATCCAACACAGGGCATGCGACAAGGTAATGATGTGGGCACGCAATATCGCTCCGCCATTTTTACCCATTCACCGGTGCAGCATCAACAAGTACTCAGCAGCCTACAACGTTACCAGACTGCTCTCACAGCGCCAATCACCACTGACGTTGTACCTGCGGGGACATTTTACTTTGCAGAAACCTATCACCAACAGTATCTGGCCAAGAACCCACAGGGTTATTGTGGCCTTGGCGGCACGGGCATCTGCATGCCACCAGAGTAGCTACATCCATTCCACAGCAAGGTGTTGAATTTCTTTATTCACTTCAGAGAAAACATTCAGTGCCTTTTTACTTTGTCGCTTCGGTGGCAATAACCGACCACGGTCAAATTCAAAGGCACCAACGCCGGTAATAAACACCCGACCACGGAAGTAACTTTTCACATAACGGGCAACTTGGTTCGGTCGATACTGTTTAAAAATTCTCAGCATTATCGTCTCCCTCTGACCTTCTATGGTTCTATAGACCGGAAAAGGCGTTATTGGTTGCACACTGGTTGCGACTTTTCATCACGTGGGCCCAAATCGTTTGATTAAATCATCAGTCATCAAGATCACGCTTAGATCAAAGCAAACTTTGCACCAATACCTCACGCTGTTACCCAATATGGATTTTTACCGTCATCAAAAGCAATAAAACGCCACACTGGTAAAACCAGTCTCGCAGACCTTATCGAGGATAATATTGAAAAACAAAAGATGATTAAAACATGGAAAAACCAATGAATAATAAGCTTGTTGTGGCCTTGCTGAGTGCCCTTCTGCCTAGTACTGTTTTTGCACATAATCTCACCATCGGTGAACCATTACCGCACGTTGCCATTGTTGATAAAGGCGAAATTACCCTAAACAAAGAAACACTCACCTACCAACCGTGGGACAGTGCTTCTCTTGCCGGGAAAACGCGTGTAATCCAAGCCATTGCTGGCCGCAGTGCCGCTAAAGCGATGAATGCAGAGTTGATGACAGCTATTACCGCCGCGCAATTCCCTGCAGAGCAATACCAAACTACGACGATCATCAATCAAGATGATACTATTTGGGGTACCGGTAGTTTTGTAAAATCGTCAGCTGAAGACAGTAAGCGTGAATTTTCTTGGTCTGCGATGGTGCTTGATGCAAATGGCGTTGCACAATCGAAATGGCAATTAGCAAAAGAAAGCTCAGCTATCATTATTTTAGATAAAGCGGGTAAAGTGCGTTTTATCCAAGAAGGGAAGTTGCCCCCAGAAGCAATCCAACAAGCACTTAATACAATAAAAGAGCACTTATAAAACGTAAGCGGGTGTTCCCACCCACCTAGCTATTGGACAGGCGTATTGCTATAAGGCAAGAGATCACTGGCATCACACCCTGCTTCTCTCTGTGGGAGCACTGTCAGGACATGACGCCGATATGCATAAGGATCCACGTCGGTGGCGACCGGACGGATATCACGCTCGACTCGGTTGTTGTCTATCGGGTATTTGCCATCATCAACGTATTTTTCAAGGTAGACCCATTGTTTGAGCGCGTAACTCACCGTCTTTCCCATTGGACTCAGGGGAAGTAGTTTGGCTGCTGCCTTATTCAGCCAATCGTGGAAGGCTCCAAGTATAGGAATACTTTCTTTGCCTCATGGCGTGCCTTTCGGCTGCCGAAAAGGACAGGGCTTTCTTTTCGATAGCATACAACTTTTGGATATAACTCAGTGCCTGCTTGGCTTGGCCCGATTTTTTCGGGCTTAAGTCGAGTGCATCCTTGAACTTACGTCGGGCATGAGCCCAACAACCAAGATGGGTCATATTGTCTAGTATCCGCCAAGCTGAATAGCCATCAGTCATGATGGTACCTGCGTAACCATCAAGGAAAACCTTGGGGTAAGTATGTACCCGGCCCGGCTGGTATTCGAACAGCACTACCGGTGTAAGGCTATGTTCGGGGCTGGAGTAAGCCCAGAGATATGATTGACTTTGGGCTTTCTTGTCAGGTTCTTTCAATACTTGAAGTGTGGTTTCATCACCATGGATAACCGGCTCTTTGAGCAACGCCCTGCGCATGGCTTGGTAAATCGGTGAGAGTAGTTCGGCGGTCTTTATCATCCAGTTCGCCAGTGTGGTTCGCTGGATATCAACACCCACTCGTGCCAACTCTTTTTCGATACGGTATAGCGGCAGGCCATCGGCATACTTGCTTACCGCCACAGTAGTGAGGGTGCCCGCCGTGGCGATACTGCCAGGAAGCGGTTGCCGGGGCATTGAGGCGGTGAGGCGGTGAGGCGGTGAGGCGGTGAGGCGGTGAGGATTTTGCTGCCTTCGCCATGATTTTCGCAATGGCGGCACGCATACTTCTTGCGTTCATGACGCAGTACTTTGACTTGCTTGGGGATGATCTCGAGCTGTTCAGATGTTTCAACACCGATGGCATGCAGTTTACCCTGACAGCACGAACAGGTCTTTTCATCCTCCGGTAAATCGTACTCAATGACCTCACGGGGTAAATCCGGGTTGATGGGCTTGCGACCACGTTTGCGCGTGTAGGTCACGGTTTCCATTTCCGGCTCATCGTTGGATGGCTCGCTATCTGTCAGTGATTCGGCTTCATTAAACAGGCTACCCTGTGCAGGGAACTTCTCACTTTGCGGCAGATAACGTTTAGCTTGTGCCAGCCGGAACTGCTCCCACATTTCGGCAATGTGGGATTCGTATTTTTGGCTGACATTCTGAACGAGGCTGTTGATGTAGGCCTGGATTTATGGGGTAATGCCCGTGGGCTTATCAAGTTCCTTTTGAATACTAAAAGTATAGTAAAAACAGCGAGCTTTACTGTATTAGTTCACTGTTTTTACGAGATATTTAACCCATTTATGGGTTGGTGAGCTACGGCATTTTGCCAATTCAGACCATCAAGCAGCCACCGCAGTTGCCTGGCCGTAATTTCCATCGCAACCGTATCTTGCGGGTGCCGAGGCCACTGGAACTTGCCGTTTTCCAACCGACGATAATGGAGCCAGAACCCATTAGTATCCCACTGCAAAATTTTCAGTTTGTCACGACGGCGGTTACAGAACACGAACCAGTGCGGTCCCACAGGGTTGTGTTCCAGCACATCCTCAACCAACAGCCCTAATGTATTGATGGATTTACGCATGTCTGTGCTCCCGGTGGCCAGGTAAACATTGCCTGTCGGTGCAGTGATCATGATAAGCACTTGATGAGTTACGGCAACAGTGTGATTGCCGATGCATCATTGATTGAGATCCGGTAACCATTGGGCGTTTCAATCACCAAAGTTGTCAAAGATGACGGCATCGAAAGCGCTACCACGACACTATCAGGCTCATGCACAGAAGACGTGAGTTTTTTCTGCCAATAATAAAACTGCGACTGGGCGATTTGGTTCTGCTCACACCAGGTAGCAATGGTCAGACTGCTTTCCTTTTGGTTTTGTAAGCGTTCATTCCAGAGGGCATTTCTTTCTTCACGAGTCATGATATAGCTCCGCTAATGAGGGAGCTATATCAATACCAAGTATTCATGGATAACAGAATGTGGGGTTAATTAGGCGCTTACGTTACACTTAAACACTGAACAGAGCCCATTTTTAACAAGCAACAGACGTAAAAAAGCCCGAATCTTTCGACTCGGGCTTAGTATAAGTGGCGGAGCGGACGGGACTCGAACCCGCGACCCCCGGCGTGACAGGCCGGTATTCTAACCAACTGAACTACCGCTCCACACGGAGATAAAGATTTCTCTTTATCCGACACCTGTCGTTCAGAACAAGTATCTTAAGTTTAAAGCCTGGCGATGTCCTACTCTCACATGGGGAGACCCCACACTACCATCGGCGCTGTTACGTTTCACTACTGAGTTCGGCATGGGATCAGGTGGGTCCATAACGCTATGG
>NZ_JAKJSN010000084.1:0-13590 GCF_050337005.1 Photobacterium japonica
ACCTAGTCCACTGTTTTGATATTTAGGTAAAATAGATAACATTGGAAGCCAAAGCGTATTTTGATCAGGAACATTGATTTCTAACTGTATATATCCAATGACTTCTCCTTGTTTAGTGCTAATTTTTTTCAAATAGAATGCACCTTTCTCTGTCGGAGAGCATGTTTTCGCGCTTGCGTGAATCAACGATTCGAATTCCTTTATCGGCCATTCCCTAAACGTAGGATCACGATCTTTCACACTACGATTGCTATCGAAGATTGATTTAGCTAATGCAGACTCTTCAACAGAAAAGTCTGAAAAGACGAGACTTTCTGATTCCCAAATAGTGTCCATCACTTACAGCTTTCCCCTGTCACAATCACTCTATAATATTGATTTGGCAGCATTCAAGATGGCCAAGCTTCAGTATCCATACCGAAGCTTCCATAGGCAACGCGTTGAACTATAAAAATGCTGTTACAACGTAAAATTCAGGGGGCGATCTAAATTCAAGGAAACATTTTAAAAACCAGCACACAGCGACACTCTCTCACTCACCCTCGCCCGCAAAACACCCAACTTCACACTTTTCGCACAAACTCACACCACAAAGTGATAGACGCTAACAGCCGGCTGTCGTAATGTGTTGCTACGCAATTGAAAATACAGAAAGAAAAGGATATTTCATGAAACTGCAGGTACCAGAAAACTACCAGCCGCTGCTAGGACTGCGCGATACAGAAGTCGCTATCAAAAAACTCAAAGATTACTTTGAAACAGCGTTGGCGTACGAACTCTATTTAACTCGCGTGTCTGCGCCGTTGTTTGTGAAGCCAGAAACAGGCCTGAACGACAACCTGAATGGTACTGAGCGTCCGGTAAGCTTTGATCTGCTTGATGACAATGGTGCGAACGTTGAAGTGGTGCATTCATTGGCAAAATGGAAACGTATGGCGTTGGGGCGCTACGGTTTCCAGATTGATGAAGGCCTGTACACCGACATGAACGCGATCCGTCGTGATGAAGAGTTCGATAACATCCACTCTATCTATGTCGATCAGTGGGACTGGGAAAAGGTACTCGACAAATCGATGCGTCATGAGGACTACCTGCGCACAACAGTAGAAAAGATTTATAACGCCTTCCTGAAAACAGAAAACTACATCTACCAAGAATACCCAGTGCTGAAGAAGCGTTTGCCTGCGCAAGTGACCTTTATCACCTCGCAAGAACTACTGGACACCTACCCGGATCTGACGCCAAAAGAGCGTGAGAATGCTATCTGTAAAGCGCATGGTGCGGTGTTTATTCAAAATATCGGTCATACCCTGTCTCACGGTGAAAAACACGATGGCCGTGCACCCGATTACGATGACTGGAATCTGAACGGTGACCTGCTGTTCTGGAACCCAGTACTCGATAGCGGTTTAGAACTGTCTTCGATGGGTATCCGTGTGTGTGAAGACAGCTTGAAAGCGCAGCTAGACATCGCTGGCTGTGAAGATCGCGCTTCTCTGCCGTTCCACAGTGCCGTGCTGAACAAAACCCTGCCATACACCATTGGTGGCGGTATCGGTCAGTCACGCATTTGCATGTTCTTCCTGCAAAAAGCCCACATCGGTGAAGTGCAGTCGTCTATCTGGCCAGATGCGATGATTGAAGAGTGTGAAGCAAACAAGATCATTCTGCTTTAACGCCCTATCTGTTCATTGATCCGTTTTCACAGATCAAAGCTTCACTGATACGAAAAAGCCCCAACATTGCTGCTGGGGCTTTTTTATGGATTCTGTCTGGGTTTCGAACAACCTGACATTTTTCAGATACAAAAAAACCAGCATTTTCATGCTGGTTCTTTGTAGAATGGAGGCGCGTCCCGGAGTCGAACCGAGGTACACGGATTTGCAATCCGCTGCATAGCCACTCTGCCAACGCGCCTTAATCTGGAGCGACACATCGGGTTCGAACCGATGACCTCAACCTTGGCAAGGTTGCGCTCTACCAACTGAGCTAGTGTCGCATTTTGTAAATGGTGCCCCGGGCCGGACTTGAACCGGCACAACGCGAACGTCGAGGGATTTTAAATCCCTTGTGTCTACCAATTTCACCACCAGGGCACGCAAATCTTTGCGGTGCCTGAAAGGTACACCATCCGATACCGCTCTATGAGCTATATCGTTTAATTTGGAGCGACACATCGGGTTCGAACCGATGACCTCAACCTTGGCAAGGTTGCGCTCTACCAACTGAGCTAGTGTCGCATTTCATTCTCTAAAGAATGGAGGCGCGTCCCGGAGTCGAACCGAGGTACACGGATTTGCAATCCGCTGCATAGCCACTCTGCCAACGCGCCATTGTGTTTCTTACCGTGCTTAACAAGCTGCTCCGCCGCGGTACGAGGTGTAATTTACTGATTTAAATTTTTGAGTCAACAGTATTTCTGATAATTTTTTTCAACCGGTTGCTTTGTAACACATAAAGTCAATTTTCAGGCCAAAACTGTTCATCAAACAACCATTCATTTTCTTTTACCCTGCTGATCAATCGCACTCGAAATCACGGCAAATTATCAATGTCTTGGCTTAACGTATACTTTTTATCCGTCACAATCGCCTCTAACACTTCAACTCTTGCCTTCAACTGTGCAACTTCTTCTTTCAGTCGTGACTGTTCGTCATTCTCTTTTACCGCTTGCTCGTGCTTATAGGCAAGCTCTCGCATCTCACGTCGATGCTGCAAGAATTTCCGCACTAATTCAGCACCAAAGATAATCATGATAATAGCAATCGCAATATTCACTCGCGTTCCTCTCTATCTATCCTTTTTATTCATTAAATCGCGCTCTCACGGTGAATGCAAATAAGCGCTATGATTTCACCCTCTTCCCGTGACTATGTCGTGGGCAAAAAAAAGAGGAGCAACTGCTCCTCTCTTACCATTATCACTATAGCGAAATCTGTGATTACGCGATTGACCAACGCGACAATGAACGCTTGAAATCGTCATAGCCAAATTCATTCAGCTTTTGGATGTCACCGTTGCTACGCTCACAGTACACGGATGGCATTTTCAGGCCGTTGAACCAGTTCAGTTTCACCATGGTATAACCGGCACTGTCCAAAATGTGAAGACGCTGACCAATCTGCAATGGCTCGTCAAACTGCGTGACACAGAACTGATCACCGGCCAAGCAAGAACAGCTGCCGATAATGTACTGGTGATCACCGTTTTCGCTCGCCTCGGCGATAGATGCGGGTTCGTTGTAGATCAACGTATCCAAGCGGTGCGCTTCGGTTGCACTGTCGACAATCGCAGTCTTCATGCCATTCTCCACGATATCTACCACGGTCACGACCAAGTCTGCCGTTTTCGTGATCACCGCTTCACCCGGCTCTAGGTACAGCTGCACGCAATGCTTTTCAGAGAAGGCTTTCAATGCCGCCGCCAGTTTTTCAATCTCGTAACCCGGCCACGTGAAGAAGACGCCGCCGCCCAAGCTCACCCAGTCAAGCTTATCCAAGTAAGTGCCAAACTGGTCAGAAATCGCGTTCAGTAGGTTGATAAAGGCGTCAGCATCTTTGTTCTCACAGTTCATGTGGAACATCACGCCATCCAATGTATCAAACAGCGCGGGATCAATGTGATCGGTCTGTACACCTAAACGCGAGAACTGACGCGCTGGGTTCGCCAAGTCTTGCCCCGCGTAGCTAACCCCTGGGTTCAAACGCAAACCCACTGACGCCTTCCCTTCCACTAAATGACGGTAAGCGGCCAATTGTGACTGAGAGTTGAAGATCATTTTGTCACAGATGTCTGCCACTTCTTTTACGTCATCTTCGCTGTAACCCACGCTGTAAGCATGCGTTTCACCACCGAAGGTTTCGTGACCCAACTTCACTTCAAACGGGCCACTGCTGGTTGTGCCGTCTAAATAAGGCTTGATGATGTCAAACACGCCCCACGTCGAGAAACATTTCAGTGCGAGTACCAATTTCACACCAGAGAGTGCTTTCAACTGCTTGGCTTTTTCCAAGTTCGCAATCAGCTTATCTTCATTGATCATGAAGTAAGGGGTTTTCAATTCACTTTTTTGCATGACTTGCATCGCTCTTAAATCGAATAAAGCCGACGCTTCCGCATCGGCTCAAATACGTTTTTACTGGTCAGTTTTAAACATAATTCGCTGGAATTATTTCAACGTATGAATGTTCGGCTGACCGACGGGTAACTCCAACACATCCCAATCCAAACCGATTTGCGGCATGGTTTCTAGGAATGGATCCGGATCAAGCTGCTCCATATTGAATACGCCTGCATCGGCCCACTCGCCACGGAAGTATTGCAGCGCAGCCGTGATAGCCGGTACACCGGTGGTATACGCAATGGCTTGGTGCTCAACATCGTCGTAAGCCACTTCGTGATCGGCATTGTTGTAAATGAATACGCTACGGGCTTTACCGTTTTTGGTGCCTTGTACCCAAGTACCAATACACGTTTTACCGGTATAACCCGGCGCCAATGAGGTAGGATCAGGAAGCAGTGCTTTTAGGACGTGCAGTGGCTGCACTACAGTACCGTCATGCAGGGTCAGGGGATCGGGACTCAGTAGGCCGATATCACGCATGCAATTAAAGTAGTTCAGGTAACGGTCACCGAAGCCCATCCAGAATTCAATGCGTTTAGCGGGAATGAATTCTTTGAGTGAACGTACTTCGTCGTGCGCCATGGAGTACACTTTAAGAGTACCGCACTGTGGGAAATCGAATTCAAGCATACGTGAATGACACGGTACTTGTTTCCACTCTTCATTTTCCCAGTAGAAAGAGTCGCCCTGAATTTCGAGCATATTGGTTTCAGGGTCAAAGTTGGTAGCAAATTTTTTGCCGTGATCGCCTGCGTTAACATCCATCACATCGATGGTGTCGATCTCATCGAACAAATGCTTCACTGCATAAGCAGCAAATACGCTTACAACGCCAGGGTCAAAACCTGCACCTAAGATACCGGTGATACCCGCATCTTTGAATTTTTCACGGTATTCCCACTGCCAGTCATAGGCTTGTGGAACTTGCTGGCCTTCAGAGCATAGGTCGACAGCAACAGAAGTATCCAAGTAGGACACTTTCGCTTGTAGACAGGCTTCCATGATAGGCATATTGACCCATGGTGGACCTGCATTAATCACCAGATCAGGTTGTACCTCTTTGATCAGGGCTACAAGTGCTTCAACATCGTCGGCATTGACGGCACGAGATTCTAGTTTCTTGGATGGATCCTTAAGGTTGTTCTTACCCTTGATAGACTCGATAATCTTGTCACACTTATCAACGGTACGAGATGCGATAGTCATATCCCCTAGCACATCATTATTTTGAGCAGCTTTGTGTGCAACTACCCAACCAACACCACCTGCACCAATCTGTAGAATTGCCATTTCGTCTGTATATTCCTTATATTCATGAGTAAATCGTTATACCCAAACTCGCCCAACGCCTTGTTTGGGTGTAGAAACAGCCGAGCGTACCCGGCTGTTTCTGGTCTTTCAATTAACCTTATGCACGCTCAATTTGAGCAGCAAGTTGGCTAATGGCTTGCAGTAGTGATTCAAAATCTGACAATGCTAGGCATGGGTTCAGAATAGTGAATTTCAATGCAATTTTGCCATCAACCACGGTTTCGCCCATAACAGCGATACCTTTCACTAACGCATCAAAACGCAGTTTCTTGTTGATCGCATCAATGGCCGCTTCTTCGTTGCTACCCACATAACGGAATAGCACGGTTGAAAGCGCAGGATCAGCCAGTAGTTCAAAATCTGACGACTGGTTAATCATGTCAGCCACTTGCTGTGTTTGATTCAGCAGGTGATCGTACATCGCACCCAGTGCCTGAGGACCGACGCTCTGCATGGTCATCAGCACTTTCAACGCATCAAAACGCTTGGTTGTTGCGATAGATTTGTCGACAAGGTTTGGTAACAAATCATCTTCACGGTTCAAGTAATCTGCATGGTGTAGCAAGAACTTGAAGTTCGCTTTGTCTTTGATCAGTACCGCGCCACAGCTAATTGTTTGGAAGAACAACTTGTGGAAGTCAACGCTCACAGAATCCGCTTTCTCGATGCCTTGCAGACGCGTTTTGTGACGGCTCAGGATCAACGCACCACCGTAAGCACCATCAACGTGGAACCATAGGTTATGCTGCTGAGCAACCTCAGCCAAACCGTCAAGATCATCAATCGCACCGTGGTCAGTCGTACCCGCCGTACCCACTAGAGCAAATGGCAGTAAACCTTCCGCTTTTAGCGCTTCAACTGTTTCAATCAGTGACGCCAGTTTGATCGTACCGTTTGGATTGGTATCCACGGTCACCACTGAATGCTCACCCAAGCCCATCAGCGATGCTGACTTCTGCACGGTAAAGTGTGATTTCTTCGAGCATAGAATACGCATCTTACCCGCGTACTCAGGCAGACCTTGCTTCTGGATATTGTGACCAGACATCGCTTCAGCCGCTTTGTCACGCGCCAGCAACAAACCCATTAGGTTTGACTGCGTGCCACCACTGGTGAATACGCCATCTGCGTGCTCACCCAATTGGTACTGCTCGCAAACCCAATCCACCACTTTTTGCTCAACAAACGTTGCAGCACTTGACTGGTCCCATGAATCCATTGACTGGTTCAGGGCAGCAATGAAGGCTTCTGCAGCAACAGATGACAGCAGCGGTGGTGTGTGTAGGTGCGCAATACAACGTGGGTGTTGTACCATGATTGAGTTTTTGGCGATCAACTCACCGGTTTGCTCAATCACACGATCTAAAGGCATTTGCTGTGTATCAAGATCAATGTTGTTGATCAGCGTTTTCAGCACTTGTGGATCAAGACCTGAATACGGGGTATCCGTATTTTCAAAGACAGACTTCATCACGCGCGTGGTGTGATTAAGTGCTGTCTCAAACGAATCTGCGCCACCTTTACCCGTATGGATAAAGTGCTCACGCCAATCAGACGTATCCGCCGTAACGGCAGGTACTGCTTGTTCTTTCGCTGGGCCCGCAGTGACAAGCATGGCTTGCTCTAGGGTCGCAAGAGCAAAATCAAGCTGCTCGTAACTGATGATCAACGGTGGAAGGAAACGCAGAACAGAACCTTGACGGCCGCCTTTCTCGATGATCAAACCACGCTCTAGCGCAGCACGTTGGATAGCCATAGTCAGCGCAGGTGCCGCTTCTGGTTCACCAAACTTATTCTTAGCGCCGTCTGGCTGACAGATTTCCACACCCAACATCAGGCCTTTACCACGCACTTCGGCGATACAATCAACCTTCTGCGCAATACGCTCTAGACCTTCACGTAAGTACTGGCCCGCTTTACGTGCGTGCTCAACCAAGTTATCACGACGGATAATTTCTAGCGCTTTCGCACCGGTCGCCATCGCTAGCTGGTTACCACGGAACGTACCGGTGTGTTCACCTGGACGCCATGTGTCGAATTCTTTATCAAAGATAAGCAGTGACATTGGCAGACCACCGCCCACAGCTTTAGATAGACACAATACATCTGGCGTGATGCCCG
Source organism: Photobacterium japonica (assembly GCF_050337005.1). Classification (NCBI taxonomy): domain Bacteria; kingdom Pseudomonadati; phylum Pseudomonadota; class Gammaproteobacteria; order Vibrionales; family Vibrionaceae; genus Photobacterium; species Photobacterium japonica. Next base: position 7,556 of record NZ_JAKJSN010000084.1, read on the forward strand.
CTTCTTCAAACGCAAAGTTGAAGCCAGTTTTACCAATACCACACTGGATTTCATCAAAAATCAGTAGGATGCCGTGCTCTTTCGTGATGCGGCGTAGTTCACGCAGCCAGAACGCTGGCGCAGGCAGTACACCACCCTCACCTTGCACAGGCTCAACGATAATAGCAGCAGGTTTCTGCACGCCACTTTCGTCATCATTTAGCATACGTTCAATGTAACGGATGCTTTGCTTCGCACCTTCTTCACCGTGAAGACCAAACGGGCAGCGTAGGCTGTATGGGAACGGCAAGAATTGCACGTCTGCCATTAAGCCGGTACGGCGCGCTTTGGTGTTCAGGTTACCCATCATTGCCATCGTGCCATTGGTCATACCGTGGTATGCACCGTGGAACGCCGCCATGGTGTTACGGCCCGTGGTTTGCTTCGCCAGCTTAATCGCCGCTTCAACCGCATCGGCACCCGAAGGGCCACAGAATTGAATACGCGCATTTTTTGCAAATTCAGCAGGCAAGAAGTTCATGACTTCTTTGATGAATTTGTCTTTCACTGGCGTAGTGATATCAAGCGTCTGGTAAGGCAGACCAGCATGTAGCTGATCAATGATCGCTTGGTTAATTTCAGGGTGGTTGTAGCCCATTGCCAACGTACCGGCACCCGCTAGGCAGTCCAAAAATAACTGACCACGGCTGTCTTCGACCAAAACACCTGACGCTCTAGCAATAGCCAGCGGCAGGCGACGCGGATACGAACGCACTTCTGATTCATAATGCTCTTGGCTAAGCAGTAATTCATCAGGCGTTAGATCATACACACCCTGTACAACAGGGACATTCGAACCGAGTTTTAGCTCATCAAGGTCAAACACGTTACTCATGCTTTATTCCATCTCATCACAGCGCACGTATACGACTAACATCGCTCCTTTGCCATTGTTGATTAAATCAACTAACGATTTGACTATTCATTTTTATTATTGGGAATAGTGCATCTCTGGCTTAGGGAGTGAGGGGTCACCGATACAGTGCCAATAACATCATTTCTTATGATGCATTAACTATAAACAGCCGAAATTGCTATACATTCTCGACGTGACCAATAACAAACTGACAACCATGACAAACGTTTGCCTGATGGCAAATAAATTCGTTCAATCGGCGGTCAAGGCGTTATGAAACCAGTAATTGTGATCAGAAAGATCAAGGCTCAGTAATAATACTGCAGTTGGGTAAGACAAAGCTGATTAGGTTTGATAATGTTAAAATTTTCACGTTGGGTTCCCTCAATATGCGCCTGCTTTCCTAACAGGTCAGCGCTATTAATGCCCTTCTATTGACTACCGAAAATAGCCAATACCTACAGCGTACCAAGAGCAATCAGCCCGAATACTTCTTGATACAGTATGCCTCAGTACAACTTCCCCCTGAGATTGCGCAGAAAAATACCATAGAGCGGTTATGTCTGCCAAGTAATATTTCCCTCATTTCTTTCATAATTTCGACTTAATTGGTCATTTCTACAAAAAAGTCACATTGCCGCAGCGGTAGCAAAACAATCGCCAATATAATCGTAATATCTGACATGTTTTGACATATTTATTCTATGTATGCTGATATTAATGAGATATATCCCCCGCTCTCCTTTAATGTATTGGCAATATATTCCCTGAGTGACGTCAAGGTACGGCGTCAGCGGCACTCAATACGGGGGAAGAGGGATATGTATCGGGGATGTTAGGGTACGATAAAAGGCAGAACGGACTTTTTCGAGGGCTTAGTTTTTGACGGGAACGGGAAACAATCGCTGAAGCGGGGAATGCCAGATACAAAAAAACCAGCATTTTCATGCTGGTTCTTTGTAGAATGGAGGCGCGTCCCGGAGTCGAACCGAGGTACACGGATTTGCAATCCGCTGCATAGCCACTCTGCCAACGCGCCATGTTCTGTTGTAATACACATTCGTATTACGTTAATTTGGAGCGACACACGAGGTTCGAACTCGTGACCTCAACCTTGGCAAGGTTGCGCTCTACCAACTGAGCTAGTGTCGCATTTTGTAAATGGTGCCCCGGGCCGGACTTGAACCGGCACAACGCGAACGTCGAGGGATTTTAAATCCCTTGTGTCTACCAATTTCACCACCAGGGCACGCAAATCTTTGCGGTGCCTGAAAGGTACACCATCCGATACCACTCTATGAGTCATATCGTTTAATTTGGAGCGACGCGACCAGCTTGGGCACGAGGTTTCTCGTGTTAGGTCACATCATCCATTAATTTGGAGCGACACACGAGGTTCGAACTCGTGACCTCAACCTTGGCAAGGTTGCGCTCTACCAACTGAGCTAGTGTCGCATGCATTCTATAAAGAATGGAGGCGCGTCCCGGAGTCGAACCGAGGTACACGGATTTGCAATCCGCTGCATAGCCACTCTGCCAACGCGCCATTTTTACTGCCTTCGGGTGTTCCCCGTCGGTATGGCAGCCATTCTACACAACCCTCGCAGGCTGTCACGCATAAAATACAGAAAAACGCATCGTTCGGCTTATTTTCAATCAATTGAGATACTTCAAGATCAAATATGAGAGAAAATAGGCAGTTCAATCGACAATAACACCACACAATCTATTGTACCTATTCCATCAAAAACAAAAAAAGCAGCCGACAGGCTGCTTTTTGCATGAGTGCGCGTGATGACGTTTACATATGTTCAGGGTTAAACAAATCGTCTTTGGCTGCGCGTAGGTAAATATACATGGACCAATAGGTCAAAATCATTGCGATATACAACGAGGCATAACCCAACCAAACAAGCCACTCATTCGGATGCCATAGCAACAACAGTAAAGCCAGCATCTGAGAAGCGGTTTTTACTTTACCCACCCACGAAACACCAACGCTAGAGCGTTTACCCAGCTCTGCCATCCACTCACGTAGTGCTGAAATGATGATTTCTCGACCGATCATCGTAATGGCAGGGATCGTAATCCAGACTGAATGATAATGTTCAACCACCATCACCAAGGCGGTTGCGACCAGTACCTTATCAGCCACTGGGTCAATAAACGCACCAAAACGCGTTGTTTGATTAAGTTTACGCGCAAGATAACCATCAAACCAATCTGTTGCACCAGCGATGAAGAATATCAGAGCGGCGGCAAAGGGTGACCAGCTATACGGCAAATAGAAGGCAATTACGAAAAATGGGATGAGCAATAGCCGTATGAAACTTAAAATATTCGGAATTGATAAACGCATAAATACTAATTCTTATTTTGAATTTTTGTCTGGCCACACTGCTTAATGTTGCAATGCGTCATATATTTTTTCCGCCAGCGCCTTGCTGATGCCCGGCACCTTCGCGATTTCTTCTCTGCTTGCTTTCTTCAGTTCCTGTAACCCACCCATGTATTTGAGCAATGCTTGACGCCGCTTTGGCCCGATCCCTTCCACATCTTCGAGTGCACTGCGTTTCCTCACCTTCGCACGCTGTGCGCGGTGACCGCTGATCGCATGGTTATGACTTTCATCACGAATATGCTGGATCAGATGCAATGCCGGTGAATCTGAAGGCATCGAAAATTCTTCACCCGTGGTCATGATCAGGGTTTCTAGCCCAGGCTTACGCGTGGTGCCTTTGGCTACACCAATCAACATTGACCGTTTTGGCCACTCCGCCATTAACGGATTGACTACATCATACGCTCTTGAGAGCTGACCTCTACCCCCATCGATAAAAATAATATCAGGAATCTTGTCTGGGTCGACCTGCCCCCCGTAACGGCGCGCAAGGACTTGTGCCATCGCTGCATAATCATCCCCACCGGTGATACCGGTAATGTTATAGCGGCGATATTCCGGCTTCAATGGCCCGTCTTGATTGAAGACCACACACGATGCCACGGTTTTCTCGCCCATGGTATGACTAATATCAAAACATTCCATTCGTTCCAACGTATTAAGGCTAAGTGCTTCTCTTAACGCCACAAAACGTTGATGAATCGTCATTTTATGATTCAGTTTACTGACTAATGCCGTGCGGGCATTGGTCTGTGCCAAACGCTGAAACTTCGCCTTATTGCCACGTGTCGTGACTTTAATGGTGATCTTGCGTCCTGCCAATTCAGACAACGTACGCGCAATCACACCCTGTTCTTCCCCCAATGTCTCACCGAGCAATATTTCATTGGGGATCACACGCCCTTCAGCTTGATTCAAATAGTACTGGCTGACAAAACTCGATAACACATCGGTCATGGTGGCGTCTTGCGGCAAACGCGGGAAATAACTGCGGCTACCTAAAATTTTGCCCTGTCGGATAAACAACGCATGAATACACGCCATGCCCCCCTCGTGGGCAATGCCGACCACATCCAAATCATCATCGCTGTCTTGGCTAACAAACTGTTGCTCTTGCACCCGTCGTAGCGCTTGGATCTGATCGCGATAAGTCGCCGCTTTCTCAAACGCTAACTGCTGGCTCGCAAGCTCCATTTTCTCAACCAGCGCGGTGATCACTTGCCGATCTTTCCCTTTTAAGAATAACCGGACAAAATCAACCTGCTCTTGGTATTCCGCCTCACTGACCAAGCCTTTGACGCACGGCCCTAAACAGCGACCAATTTGATACATCAAACAAGGACGGCTTCGGTTGGCATAGACCGAGTCTTCGCATTGGCGAATAGGGAAGATTTTTTGTAATAAATGCAGGCTTTCACGTACTGCCCCACCATCAGGATACGGGCCAAAGTACTCCCCTTTACGTTTTTTTACGCCACGATGAAGGCTGAGGCGCGGATGCGCGGTTTGGCTTAAAAAAATGTAAGGGTACGATTTGTCGTCCCGGAGCAGGACATTGTATTTAGGAAGGTAAAGCTTGATGTAGTTGTGCTCAAGAATGAGCGCTTCGGTTTCGGTGTGTGTCACCGTCACGTCGACCTTGGCGATATTTTTCACCAACGCACGTGTTTTCTCACCGGCTACATGTGTACGGAAGTAACTAGAAAGCCTTTTTTTGAGATCTTTCGCTTTTCCGACATAGATAACCTCATCAGCCAAGTCATACATGCGATATACGCCTGGCTGGTGAGTCACCGTTTTCAGAAAGCTTTTTGCATCAAACAGTTCTGACACTACAACGTCTCTGCGTCTAGCATTCCATGGCGTATAGCAAGATGGGTTAACTCGACATCGCCGCTAATGTTCAACTTATTGAACAGACGATAACGGTAGCTATTCACGGTTTTAGGACTCAGGCTTAACTGCTCAGAAATGTCAGTGACCTTTTGCCCCTTGGTGATCATCATCATGATCTGCAATTCGCGCTCAGAGAGCTCGTTAAACGGATTTTCAGAATTTGGCGCAAACTGGCTTAACGCCATTTGCTGCGCGATCTCAGGTGAGATATAGCGTTGCCCACTGTGCACCATGCGAATTGCGTTGACCATTTCATTTGGCCCCGCCCCTTTCGTCAGATAGCCCGCCGCACCGGCTTGCATCACTTTCGTTGGGAATGGATTTTCCGTATGAATGGTTAAAACAATGATTTTAACATCAGGACTAAAACGTAGAATTTTACGCGTCGCTTCAAGGCCACCAATACCTGGCATATTCATGTCCATAAGAATGATGTCAGCGTGCTCCTGACGACACCACTTTACGGCTTCCTCACCACTGTCGGCTTCCCCTACCACTTTAACACCACGGACATCTTCAAGAAGACGTCGGATCCCTGTGCGAACCAGTTCGTGATCATCTACAAGGAATACATTAATCAAGCTGTATCTCCGATATGATTTGGCTCTACACCCAGCCGAAATGGCGGGATTGCTGCTACTGATACTACCCAATTTTACCTTAATTTCCTCTCTGAACACAGGCAGATTCTGTGTCTCAGCGCAAATTTTGATTGCAACTTAACGCTTGACAAAATTGGGTTTGTTTATATTTTACGCGCTTCGAAATAAAGCGAGTACCAAACGCAGTATTTACTATAAATCCAGAAAAATAAAGCACAATATTCAACATGTAAAGTCATTA
>NZ_JAKJSN010000085.1:0-13285 GCF_050337005.1 Photobacterium japonica
CCATATACCTTCAATCCCAAGCTTTAAATGCATGATGGCATTTTCTAATGTTTTTCTGCCGCTGATATCGGATGCTACATATCTTTCATATGAAAATGTTCGTTCAGTTCCTCTTCCTGAGAGAAAGTGTCTATATGCACCTAATCCATCGATTAAGTCTGGTCTTAATGCTTCAGCACCTAAAACGATATATTCCCATTTTATTCTTTGTAGAACATCAATATTGGTGTATTTCTCTTTAGGATCGTAAGTAAAACCATTGTCATGTTTTATTTTAGGTTTTATCTTAGTGTTTTTCTTATATTTGTAATAATCTAAAAAATATTTACCCTCAAATGACAATTGTTTCGGGATATCGTCAATAGTAAATCCGAGCCTAACGAGTTCATTGTCTACTCGTCCTTTTTGTGTATTTCCAGAATAGTTTGGTCTTCCATGTTTGTAAGCAAGTTTTGTCACATCTTTTAAATTCTTATAAGGAGCATTCATTAGCTAAACTCTGCCGATTGTTAACATTGTAGACACATGCTAGCAGGTTGATAAAGTTGAGGTGTAATGACTGAATTCTCGATCAAATAAATTGGAGGTAAGGCGTATTTGTATTGAATGAATAATGTTTATTCACTATGGGATGGTGTGATGAATGTCATAAAATTCAAAGGCCATAGATGTTAACTATAGGTGGTGAAGTTAATGATTTATTGTAAAGTGAAATGCTTTTAGCAAAAGGGATGCTTTCGCATCCCTTTATGGTTTTTACAGTAATGAAATTACTTGTGAACAGTGCTTATTAGCAGCCTGCTGCACCAAGCTCTTTCCATACACCCCACTGGCCCGTTGTGCCAGGCTCTTGGTTTTGTGTCCACCACTTAGCAGAGTACTCTTTGCCATTGTGAGAAACGACATCACCAGAGGTGTAAATAACGCCTGCTTTGTATGCGTTTGGACATTCAACCACTGGGGCATCGCCCAGAACAACAACAGATGCGCTTGCGCTGTCAGACAGTTCACCGTCAGAAACAGTCACTGAGAACGTCAGTGTCATATCTGCTGGGTAGCTACCTGCTGTGAACATCAGGCTTGAACCGCTTTGTGTCGCCTGAACGCCCGCTGGAATGTTCCACGTGTACGTTAGCGTGTCGTTATCTGCATCGCTTGAACCGCTTGCGTCAACAACAACCACATCACCTGCGTTTGCAGTTGCTGGTGCAGTGATTGCTGCAACAGGTGCGGTGTTTGTTGGGCCAGTGTTACCTTCAGCTTGCGCTGTTACGACAACAGTATCAACCGCGGTTGCACCTTTGTTGTCTGTTACCGTTAGTGAGAACACAAACGTGGTATCAACAGCGACGGTTGGAATGTTTGCAGACGGAGAAACGGTGTTCGCGCCAGTCAGTGATACAGAAGGACCCGATGTTTGTGTCCAGGTGTAAGCCACGATTTGACCATCAACATCTTTTGATGCTGAACCGTCAAGAGTAACAACACCGGCTGCCGTTACAGCAACATCTGCGCCTGCATTCGCAACAGGGGCTTTGTTTGCTGGTGGCGGCGGTGGTGGCGCATCACCGGCGAGTGAATCTTGCATTGCATTCAGGATATCACCGTTATCGGCATCGATTTCCCAAGCAAACAGACCTGCAAAGTTGTTTTGACGAACGTAAGCACCTTTCGCCATCACAGAGCGTTTGTCATCATAAGTGATAAGATCACCGTTTGCAGGATTCCACACCCATGGTGCTTCTGCTTGAGCATCGTAACCTTTCACAACGCCAGATTTGTTGATGTAGTCAGTCACGATATCTTTATAATCGATAACGCCCGCTTCCCACGAACCTGCAACCTTGCCGTTACCTACGCCCGTCATTGGGTTTGTTGGATCAGACATGCTTGCTTCTGTTACGCCAGTCCAACCACGGCCGTACATCGCTGCACCGATAACCATCTTCTCTGGTGGAACGCCTTTAGCAAGCAATAGCTCGACACCGTTTTTCGTGGTGTAAGCAGGGCCTTTACGTGGTTTACCTTCAGCATCCACACCTTTACCCGCACACTCGTCAGCGGTCATGTGGCTGCCACAATCAAGCGCCGCTTGGTGACCAACAACGTTGTTCCAACCACCGTAGTAGTCGTACGTCATCGCGAAGATGTAATCCATGTACGGAACAGCATCGATGTAGTTTACGTCTTCGATCTTGTCGTAGCCCACACCCACAGCAGAGGTCAGTTCATAGGTACGGCCAGTTTCAGCAGAAAGCGTATCTAGCATCGCGCGAAGTTCTTGCATAAGAACCGCATAGGTATCGCCATCTTTTGATGGGTCGCCTAGGTTAGGGTTTGCGCCTGAACCGCCTGGGTATTCCCAGTCAATATCAACACCGTCGTAGAATTTCCACGTTTGAAGGAAACGCTTAACCGATGCGACAAACTTGTCACGCTTGGCTTTGTCACCGAACTCGTAGAATGGGTCAGACAGTGTCCAGCCACCGATTGAAGGCAGGATTTTCAGATCAGGGTAACGCTGTTTAAGCGCCATGATCTGGCCGTAAGTCCCTTTGTAAGACGAAGAGTGGCTTTGACCTGATTGCGCGTGTGGCATTTGTACTGCCGCCCACGGGTCGTGAATAACCACTTCAAAGTCATCCATACCTGCACAAGCACGGTTCAGCGCCGCTAAAGGACCATCATCAAGAGAAGGGTTGTTGCCACAAATTGGCACGAAACCATAAATGATGTGCGTCAGGTTTTGCGCTGGGATTTTGTCTACTGGGAAWTTACGGCCGTAAACACCCCACTCAACAAAGTATGCACCGACAACGGTGTTTGCTGGTGTTACGTAAGTTTTGTTGTTTGGATCGACATTCATTGGTAGCGGGTCTAGGTGGCTACCGTCTGTATCTGCAACAACGATTGGCTTAGGTGCACTTTGCGTACAAGCTTGCGCTGCACCTGTGCCGCTACACAGTTCTACAACCATGTCATATTTGCCGCCTTTGGCAACTTGCAAGATCGTCGATTCTTTTTGGCTCGCTGATGGTGATACTGACGCTTCATGTGCAACTTCACCATTCAGTAATACGCGCCATGTGTCACCCGGTTGGCCAGACCAACGATCCCAAGTCACTGGGACTTCAGCGTATGGCTTGACGACAACCAAATCCTTATAAGCGGTTGCTGCGTCGTTTACTTCGATAATGGAAAAGTTTGTTTCCATCCATGAAATGATAGGGGCGCCCGGTGCAGCCATAACAGGTACTGATGTTGCGCCTGCTAGTGTGGCTGCAATGAGCCCACCAAGAAAAGTCCGTTTGTTCATCTAAATTCCCTCGAAATTGATTGCGAGTTTGATGGTTTTGTTATGTCGATACGAGTTGTTCGTTATCAACTATGTTCCATACTTGGTAATTCCGGCAATCAAGGCAAAGCGAAAGGGAAAGAATTAGAGGTGCGGAAGAGAAAAAATAACAATCGCGTTACATTGCGGGCATTTTTTGAACCCACCTATCACGAAAAACCACAAAAAACGGCGACGTTTGTCATCATTTGTTTGTTTGCTGGATTGTAGGATGAATGATTATTGGATGGATTGCGCGACATAAGAGAGTGGGATGTCGTGCTACCCATCATGGAAAAATGCAGTATATTGATGCTTGGGAAGCGATAGTGTTCAGTGATAAACTCCGCGCTCATTTATTCTTTCCTCAATTATTGAGCGGCGATACATCAAATGATTATCTTAACAACCAATCTTGGCGACATCGAAATTGAACTGAACATGGACTTGGCGCCTGTGACGTGTAAAAACTTTTTGCAGTACTGCCAGGATGGGTTTTATGAAGGCACGGTTTTTCACCGTGTGATTCAGGGCTTCATGATTCAAGGTGGTGGCCACACGGCTGATATGACAGAAAAGCCGACCCGTGATCCGATTGTGAATGAAGCCAATCGCGGTTTGAAGAACATGACCGGTACCATTGCCATGGCGCGTACAGATGCCCCGCATTCGGCTACGGCACAGTTTTTCATTAACCTTGCGAATAACAGTTTTCTTGACCATACGGAAACAACGAATCAAGGCTGGGGTTACACCGTATTTGGTCAGGTGACTGCCGGCATGGATGTGGTAAAAGCGATCGCTAAGGTGCGAACCGGTAAGAAACGCGGTGGCCATGAAGATGTACCTAAAAAAACCATCACCATTGAAAAGGTAACCATCAAGTAATCACACTTGATTGGGTAGAGAAGAGAGTGTCACGGCTTGGGATAGCGTGACACGCTTAATTTAGGTGGGTATGTTTCATCTTTATTGTCTTTTCTCCTTCTGCTACATACTTTACTCGCTTACTCGCTTACTCGCTTACTCGCTTATTACGCAACACATGCACCGTGTGGTGTTTGCTGCGGGTATCTGACCATGCCAATATCGTGGCGTAATAATGCTTAATCACGACCCAATAGAGGCTCGCAGATAAAAAGACAGCTAGTGCGATTGGGGATGAGTGCATGTTACTAGAAGGTAACATAAGTACAATATTGAGAAGGCTCGCCCCTAAACAGACCGCAAGAATGGGGTAATAGCTGAGCTGAAAAAAATGCCGATAATGGAAAAATAGCTGAAAAGTGAGTTGCTTAACGGGAGTTAGCCATAATCTGTTCATCAGAAAATCCTCTTATCGTCCTGATAACATCAAATTAACACCTGCCTTGCGTTGTGAATACATAGTCTGATCACACTTTTATCGTTGAACGTCCTTTGTTTATATAACTTATATATCTGTCACTATTATGGTGCTGGTGCTGGTGCTGGTGCTGGTGCTGGTGCTGGTGCTGGTGCTGGTGGCTTGCTGGTCGTGTGACTGAGCGGGTTCGGGCAGCGCGATTCAGTCAGTGCTAAAACAGCCTCTTGTTGTTCTGGGGAGTGATGAATGTCCGGATACCGAGTACGTACTTTTTCCATACACAGCTTTGCTGCGCTAATGACGTTCATCATGTCGTCTTGCGAGTCGGTTATTCGAGACAAACTGCCACTGTCTTTTGCCTCCTTGAGTGTCGCCTGAATGGCTTGTACTTGCTGGTAAGGTTCTTTCAGACATTGGCAAATGTCTTCGGCAGCTTGCTCTGTCAATGTAGGGGCTGCCACCGTATCGTTATGAATGAAAAACATCAATAAAATAGCCAAATGATAAGCCATAATTTTTATCTTTTGCTGACATCGACTGCTATGAGTATAGCCACCTTGTCGTGAGTCACGACATATCAAACAAAGGTATAAACAACGGTGTTAATATAACGAATGGCTTTATATGCATGTGTGTTTTGCTTGAGGTCTCATTTTACTGAAAACAAATCAGTCACTTAGATTCATCGCTATCCGTACGTTCATTCGCAGACAAGAACAGCGGATCCGCTATTTATGCTTGCCGACGGCAGGGTTGGACGAATAACCGCCACTGTATATTTTTTGGGACAAGTGTCATTTCTGCACCGCCTATACTGGTAAAGTTAAAAATAACCAGCAAGACACTTTCACGATGTAGATAAGAAGAAGAGAAGGTGGTAACAAATTTTTGGGGGCATTATGTCATTGTCTTTAAAGCAGGTGACAACCGTGACATCGGTTGTGTGCCTGATGGCGTCATTACCTGTTGCGCATGCAGGGGATGCCGCCGAGAGTACATTGAGTGGTAGACTCTCCGCTGAAATGGATGCCGCGGTATCAGAGTTAAAAGGCATCGCCAGCCATGTGCGGGGTGATAAAATAGATCGCAAAGTTCGCGCGAAAATGGGGCGTTACTCCACCGCCGGATTGCGGGGAAAAGCAATAAAAGAACGCACCTCCATTAAGCGAACCGTTCGACAGCCGGGCTATTTACCCGGTGCATTGCCCGTACAAAATGCGGTTTCGACACAGGCTGGTGGCGCGGGCGTTACGCACAGCAACGTCCTCGGCGGCTATATGCGGGTTGATACGACCACATTGAAGGACAATGCAAATCAAGCCGGTAATGAGCAAGAATACAGTGGCTATTCACTGACGCTGGGCGGGGATTACTTATTCCGCGAGCATTATCTGTTTGGGCTTACTTTAGGTCTTCCTTTCTATCAATCGTTTAACGCAACTAACGATACTGAAATTGATGGATTAGTGGCGTCGGGCTATTTCAGTTATTTCCGTGATGCCTGGTATATCGACTTTACGGCCAGTTATGCCGTGATGGACACGGACATTGAACGGCAAGTAACACTCTATACCGACTCGGTGATTAATAACGCCAATGAAGCTGATTCGGATATTTGGGTGTTTTCCGTTGGAACCGGGTATGTCTTTAAATACGATTACCTGAATGTGGCACTGGAAAGCAGTGTGCAGCATACCTTGTCTGATACCGACCGTTATTCAGAGCGGTTGTCGATGACCAATTCAAACTATCTGATCTCCAAAATTGATAACGTGGATGCGTTGGAATCAACCATGCTGATTTCAGGCGTCAGTGTGTCGCATCCGTTACGTACACCTTTTGGGATGTTCCAGCCTTATGCCAAAGGGTATGTGCATTATGATATTGCCAGTGGTAATGAGCGGGTGATCTCTCAATTGAAATCCAACCATTCGGGTAGCATCCTGCCTATCGTGGTCGATTCGGATGACAACTTTTATGGCCGTATGCACCTTGGGATTTCCGGCGCGTTTAATCAAGATTGGTACGGGTATGCGGAAGCCAGCAGTTTAATCGGGCATGATGACTTGTCTGCCTACACCTTGTCTGTCGGGGTCAGCATTGCATTAGATTAACGAGGTTGAACGCACCATCAGTGAAAATAAACGCATTGTTCATCTTTGGTTCATTTTCGTTGGCATACACTACAAACAATGAAAACAAAGATGAATGAAAGGTCAGCTATGAAAAACATGATTGCTAGTGTAATTGCACTTGTATTGGGTTTCTTTACCGTTACATTCGCTGCCGTGATGGGCTTATTTATCGGACTGGGCGCATTGATCGCCAAGCCGTTCATCAAAAGAAAACTCAATGCCGCGTACGAGCAAGCGATGCAGCAGCAAGGGTTCAATACACACGCTTATGAAGGCACTGGTTCACCGCAAGGGTCAACCATTGATGGTGAATACGAAGATATTAGCCATCGTAACACCGCCAAAACCGGTAGCCACCGTTTGGCATAACCGTTCATGCTTAAACGGAAATACATGAAAAACGAATAAAAAAACGCCAGCATGATTGCTGGCGTTTTGCGTTTGTATGAACGATTAAATCTTAAACTTATTCACTTCAATGTTCAGATGCTGGGTTATGCCATTTAGATCTTCCGCAAGTATCTGCGTTTCTCTCGCATCGACGGACAGTTGCTCCGACACATCGTTAACCGCTTGCGTATTACGGCTGATCTCTTCTGACACCGCACGTTGTTCTTCCGCCGCGCTGGAAATGTGTGTCGCCATATCTGAAATGTGCTGAATAGACGCCGTGATTTGCTCAAGCGCAAGGGTGGCATTGTTGGCTTCTTCGACACTGCCTGTCGCCATCTCTTGGCTTTGTTGCATCGTGGTCACGGCGGTGTGCGTGTTGCGCTGCAAGGTTTCAATCATTGAACGAATTTCAACGGTTGAACTGTGCGTGCGTTGCGATAACACGCGCACTTCATCGGCCACCACAGCAAAGCCTCGGCCTTGTTCACCGGCGCGTGCCGCTTCAATGGCGGCATTCAGTGCCAGCAAGTTAGTCTGCTCAGCAATCCCTTGAATGGTTGACAAGATGGCATTGATTTCTTGTGCATTGTTCTCCAGTTCTTGAATGATGCTGGCTGCATTTTCCACATGGAGAGCCAGTTGAGTGATCGATGCTTGGTTGCGGCTGATCACCGCTTTACCTTCGTTGCAGTTGGTGTGTGATGCAATCGCCGCACTGGCGGTACCTTCCGCATGGCTGGCAACATCTTGTGCCGTGGCAGACATCTCATGCACCGCGGTCGCGATTTGTGAAATTTCCCCGAGCTGAAGCTGCAAAGCTTGGCTGTTTTGTTCTGCCATGGCGTGGCTGCTACGGGCTTGTTCCGCCAATTTGACGGTAGAACCAGCAATCCCCGAGACGGATTGATGCAGTTTCTCAATAAAGGCATTCACATGCCCGCCTAAACGGCCAATTTCATCGTCTTGCGGGAAATCAAGACGGCGAGTGAGATCGCCATTGCCTTGAGACAGATCTTGCATCGCATCCGATAACTGCTCGAGCGGTTTCAGGGCGCGTCCGACGAAGAAGAGCGCGGCACCAATCACAACGGCGACTTGGAAAAGGGTGCCGATCAGCGCATCAAACAGGGCTGCATCCACTTGTTCAAAGGCCTTCGCTTTATCAAGAACCAAGGCAAAGTACCATTGAGTGCCAGGCACTTGGTCGATTTGCACCAAACTTTCCATGCCACTGATGGTCATGGTGGTAAGGCGATCATGACGGCTCATCGTCTGAATCGTGCTGGTGGTCAGGGTATCGTTGATGTTGGTGGCTGGCTTGAGTGTCAGTGAAGCATTAGGGTGAGCGATAATTTCACCTTCTGCGTCAATGAGCATCGCAAACATACCGTCTTGGTTTAATGCCAACACATCCGTGACCAAGGTATCAATAGAGACATCCGCGGCAATCACCCCTTGGTTGTGTGTCGCACTAAAGGGACGCGCCAGCGTGACCACTAATTGGTTAGACGATGCATCAATATACGGCGAGGTAATAATGGTACGATTTTCTGCCTTGGCTTTTTGGTACCAAGGACGCTCACGCGCATCATAATCGTCAGGGAAAGAGATTTGCTTACTGAGAATGACATCGCCAGAATGCAGGCCCACGTACACCAAATCGAATTCACCGGCGTGCATGGTTTGCGCCAATGCATCAATGGGCGCAGCTTGATGATCAAACGCTGGGATCACGGATTGGGTGATCATCGCTTTGTTCTCTAACCAATGGCTGATATTGGCTAACGCAGCGTTGTTTAATGAGGCAACGAGGCGTTGCGTAGATTGTTCGGCATCTGCAGTTAATCGATCACTGGCCAGCCATGTTTGTATGGCTGAAATCACGAGAATGATACAAGCAAATGTGAGGCAGAGTTTGTGTTTCATAGAAAAATTCACTGCATTTCCTTTACTTAGCAATGGCAGGGGGAGGCACGTTCAAACCCTGTCGTGGAGTATGCTTTTATCGGCATGCATGCTGTTTTCTACTGTAAAATGTTGATAAACAATAACCATGTGTGATCTTGATCACTTAAGTATGCACATGTAAATCGAGAATGCTGTCGTATTGTCCCAAATTATCATTATTTTATGCTGTTGATCGTGTGCTTATTGGTGGTAATAGGTATTGAGGCAAGAGAGAAACCGTTCAATATCGTCGAACTTGGCATTTAGACGGTATCGGTTAGCGTTGTCACGTAATTCAAAATGCCCTTGGTCGGTGGCCATTAATCCAGAAAGCACATCGAAGGCTTGTTTGCCGCTTGTTCCCCCTAACATTACCAGACGGGAAACGGTGTGTTTCGTCCCGTTATTGCGCCAATTGACTGTGAACACTTCAATGGGTTGCCCTGCGCGGTAGTAGGCAATATTTTCAAATCCTGTCGGGTGAGAAATGGCGGTTTTTATCGCGACATACCGTTGGCGGTACAGGTTATCCGTAATAAAGGCGACTTGCAGGTTGGGCGTGAATATCGCATCAGCATCTTTCACAAGGTGAAACAGATCCAGCCGGCATTGTTTTTCACTGCTGACCACTAAACTGGTTGGGTGGAGTGCATTGTTGACAGAATCGCTTGAAGCGGGTTGGTTTGCTTGTGCAAGGTATGATACGCCCCATAGCGCAATGACAGACAAACCATGACGAACAAAGCGAAATGGGCTTGTGTGAATGGTGGGGGATTGGGAATGAAAAGGCATGGTGACAATCACCTCTCGATCAGACAGAACCTCGTCAATCATAGGTTCTGTTGTCGCTAACCGACTGTCTCAAATCAACAACAAGGTGTCCACAGACGGCCTTTTCCTATCACAACTTATGGTTTATATGTTTTGGCTTTCACCATGCGGCGGTACTGCGTAGGTGTGATCGCGAACTGTTTCTGAAAGCGGGTAGAAAAATGATAGGCATCTTTATAGCCCACTTGTTCTGCGACGTCTTGCACGGACATCCCGACATCCCTCAGCAGTTGTTGCGCGGCTTCTAATCGCAAACGGAGCAAATATTGGTGCGGGGTTTGCCCGACTTGATCGCTGAATTTTCGATTGAAACTGCGCAAGGGCAGGCCGCAGTGATCCGCCACACTTTGTGCGGTGATTGAATGCGACAAGTTGCGCTTCATCCATTCCTGCGCCAGTGCTATCGACTCATCGAATTGTAACTGCCCGCCGATTTGATAAAACGGCTGTTGGTTGGTTTTTGATATTTCGTGGCCGAAATGGGTTTCGATGGTATTGGCAATACTCTGCCCGAAATGCTGCGCAATCAGGTACAGGATCATTTCAGATTGTGAGTTGATGCTGGTGGTGCAAAACAGGTTATTAGCCGCGGTAATTGATGCTTGCCGGTTAAGGGTAATATTCGGGTAGCGTGCGGTGAAATTGTCGTAATAGTACCAATGCGTCGTGGCGACCTGATGATCTAGCAGGCCAGTTTCCGCCAGCCACAACACGCCCGTGCCTGTCGCCACTAATTTTGCCCCTTTTTGATGCTGTTTTATTAGCCAGGGGATAATGTTGGCAGAACGGCGGATTGATTGCAGCGGGTTACCCCACATCGGCGGCAAGATCACGACATCAAACGGTTGATCGTCATCGTAGGTAATATCGGGCTGTAAGCGAAGGCCCGCTGTGACTTTGGTCGGTGCTAATTTGGGCGCAATGAGTTTGATGCTAAACGGTGTTTGGCGCTGTTCAGTACGAGAACGCAGGCTGGCGGCACTCGATAGCATTTCTGCTGCCAGTGAAATACCGGTGATCAGTGCGCGTTCATAGAGGAGGAATCCCACATTCATCGTGATGACTTCGTTATATTGGCGTGAATGGCAGTCATAATGGCATAAATGCCAGATGAATGAACAGTGTAAATCGGTAATCTATAGGGGTTAAGGAATTTAAGTGGGTTTTATAATGATGAAGTTACCTTTGATTGTCGGATTTGGCGGTATGAATGCAGCGGGGCGAAGCTCCGGTTTTCACAGCTATAAGCGTATGGTAGCGGATGTGTTGTCAGATGCGGAAATGGCGTCAACGTGGCAAGATTTGAGTCGACGTATGGGGTTATCCGATTCCGATGCCGTCAATGGAGATATCATTGCGGCGATCAAAGCCGGTACATTAGTCCGTCGAATCGAATCGTTTGATCCGGATAATCTGCTTTATCAATATAAAGCGACACTGCAAAGCAATGAAGCGATTACGTTCACGTTGCGCAAATCGAAGTTGCCCACCAAGATCCCCGAGAACTGGCAGGTCGAAGAGCTGGGCAGTAAAGTGACCATTACGGTAACGGGAGAATTGGGCGCATTGCTTGAAGATCGCGTTGCGTTCCCCGTAACGAGCGGTGGCAATATTCCTAGCGGCTTTGATCCGAGTAAGTTATACCAATCTCGTTTCCATCCGCGCGGCTTAACCTTGACGGTGTACGGAGCGTCTGATGCCTTGAATTCCTTGGGCATGGATTGGGAGGCCATTCTTGAGCATATTGAACCGGATCAAGTGTCAGTCTATGCGGGCAGTGCGTTGGCTCAGGTTGATGAATATTCGTTGTCAGGTATGTTGGCTGCGCCACTGACGGGCGGACGTGTCAGCTCTAAAATGATGGCGTTGTCATTGGCTGAAATGCCTGCCGATTTCATTAATGGTTATGTGATAAACAGTATCGGCACAACAGGCACCAATATGGGCGCATGTGCGACGTTCTTGTATAACCTGCGCCAAGGGATGAATGATATTCAGCAAGGCCATTCTCGCGTGGCGATTGTCGGTAATGCAGAAGCCCCAGTGGTTGCAGACATCATGGAAGGTTTCCGTGTGATGGGTGCGCTGGCAGAAGATGCACAGCTAAAAGCCCTTGATGGCAGTGAGGAGGTTGATAACCGCCGAGCTTGTCGTCCGTTCGCTGAAAATGCCGGTTTTACCATGGCAGAAGCGGCACAGTTTGTTGTGTTGATGGATGATGAATTGGCGTTAACGCTGGGCGCTAATATTTACGGTTCTGTGGCGGATGTTTTTATTAATGCAGACGCGAACAAGAAATCCATTTCTGCCCCAGGCGTCGGTAACTACGTGACAGTGGCGAAAGCCACGGCATTGGCAAAGGCAATTCTTGGGCCGGAAGGGGTAAAACAAACGTATGTACAAGCACACGGTACGGGTACCCCTCAAAACCGCGTGACAGAAAGCCATATTTTAAATGAAGTGGCTAAAACGTTTGAGATTGATCATTGGCCAGTTGCCGCGATCAAATCGTATGTGGGCCATTCCATGAGTTGTGCGCCGGGGGATCAGTTAGTTGCTTCTCTGGGTGTGTGGCAATACGGTTGGATCCCGGGGATCCCAACAATCGATGCGATTGCTGATGATGTGCATCAATCCCACCTGAATATTCTGACCGAACACTTACATGTCGGTGAGAAAGGGGAAGGGATGAAAGCCGTTATTTTGAATGCAAAAGGCTTTGGCGGCAATAACGCCTCTGGCTTGGTGTTATCACCACAGCAAACCATGGCCATGCTGGCGAACAAACACGGCGAGCAAACAATGGCAGACTATCAGCAGAAACACCGGGTTGTTGCTGCACACACTGAAGCGAACGATCGGGCAGCATGTCGCGGCGAAGAAGTGATTCGTTATCACTTTGGCGAGAGTGTGATGAATGATCAATCAGTGACAATGTCACAAGATGGCATCCAATTGTCTCAGTTCAGTCATGCTATCCCCTTGAATTTTGATAATCCATACAGTGATTATTGTTAAAAACCTGCGCCTCTCGGCATAATGGCAAAATGAACGGCAGCGTGAAAACGTTGCCGTTTTTTTGTCCTATATTCAAAGTAATAACACAGGATGGAATCTGAGTTCAGGGGAGGCACTGGAATGGCAAACATCATGTTGTTGGCGAACCTCAATTGTGATCGCGTATTAGCGTTAGAGGAACCGTTAGAAGCGGGTGGACGGCATCATTACCAAGATCTTGGTCGTCGGCTGGGGGGCGGTGGCGCGAACACGGGGCTGGGCTTAGTGTGGGCGGGTCACCAT